>DATMJT010000090.1:0-4817 GCA_035553735.1 Pilimelia sp. | reverse complement strand
ACGGTCGCCGGGTGGGCGCCCGCCGGCGGCCTCCGGCGCGGCCTGGGCGGCGGAGAGCGGCAACACGCCACCGAGGACGGTGGCCAGGGTCAGGGCTGCGATCTGGGTTCGCCTCATGACGTCGACGCTAGGGCCTGACCGGAATCCGGACCAGAGCGCCCGGTGTCCGGTTCCGCACCGGCCGCCGTTTCCGGGCCCGGCCGGGGTGGCCGTGCCCAACCCGGGCCCGGGGTGGCTGTTTCCGGGCCCGGCCGGAGGGTAGTGACCCCGACAGAGCGATCAGGAGGGAGCGGCAGATGGACCGGCAGATCCGTGCGGCGGTGATCTACTACAGCTCGACCGGGATCACCTACGAGATGGCGATCGCGGCGACCCAGGCCGCCGAGAAGGCCGGCGCCGAGGTCCGGCTGCGCAAGGTGCGGGAGCTGGCGCCCGAGGAGGCGATCCGCGCCAACGAGAGCTGGCAGGCCCACCGCGCCGCAACGCAGGACGTGCCCGAGGCCAAGCTGGACGACCTGGAGTGGGCCGATGTCATCATCTTCGGCACGCCCACCCGCTACGGCGTGATGGCCGCCCAACTGAAGCAGTTCATCGACTCCACCGGCCCGCTGTGGTCGCGCGGCGCGCTGGTCAACAAGGTCTTCGCGGGGTTCGTGTCCACGGCGACCGCGCACGGTGGCCAGGAGGCCACCCTGCTGTCGCTGTTCACCATCGTCTACCACTGGGGCGGGATCGTGGTGACCCCCGGCTACACCGAGCCCAGCCAGTTCACCGCGGGCAACCCCTACGGGGCCTCGCACACCAGCAACAACGGGCAGCTGCCGCCCGACGCCACGGCGCTGGACGCGACCGAGCTCACCGCCCGCCGGGCGGTCGAGATCGGCCGCGCCCTGCACACCGGGCTCGCCCACTCCTGAGGGTCGGTGACCCGCGCCGGTCAGGCGCCCGGCGCGGCCGCGACCGCCCGGCCGGCGTTCGCCACGCGCGCGTCCGCCGGTGGCCCGTCGGGCCCGACGGGCGCGCCGGTTGCGCCCCGCAGCAGCGGGGGCAGCAGGTCGCGCAGCAGGTCCAGGCCGTCGCGGCTGAGCACCGACTCCGCGTGGCACTGCAGTCCGACGAAGGCGGCGCCGCGCAGGGCGTGCACCGCGCCGTCGTCCGGGTCCACCGTCAGCTCCACCGGCCCGTACGGGGTCTCCCAGCGGCGCACCGGCGGCCCCGCGACCGGCGCCCGCCCGCGCCCGCCGACGGCCGGGGCGGGGACCGGCGGGGCGTAGGCGGCGAACGAGGAGTAGAAGCCCAGCCGCCGCACCCGGCCCCACAGCGCCACCTCGCGGGCCAGCCCCTGGTGCGGCGTGCGTCGCCGGCGGACCGGCAGTCCGAGCCGGGCGGCGAGCAGCTGGTGGCCGAGGCAGACCGCGAAGACCGGCCGCCCGGCCGCCAGCAATCCGTCGACCAGGTGGCGCAGCGTCGCCATCTTCGGGCTCCCGGGGTCCGTGGGGTCGCCCGGGCCCGGCCCCGGCACCACCAGGTCGGCGGTGACCAGCTCCGGGCCCGGGTCGGTGTACGGGCGCACCGTCACCCGCAGGCCGAGCGCGCGCAGCTGGTGGGCCAGCATGGCGGTGAAGGCGTCCTCGGCGTCCACCACCAGGGCGTGCCGGCCCGCCAGTACGGGGACCCGGGTGGCGGCCGGGTCCTGCTCGTGGAGCCAGAACGGGGCGAGCCGGTCGTTGCGGGCGGCCAGGGCCGCCCGTACCCGGGGGTCGTCGATCACCCGAGCCGCCGCCGGGCCGGGTTCGGCGGCATCGCTGTGGCCGCCCGCCCGCCTCGCCGCGCCCGGTTCGGCGGTGCCGGCCGGGCCCGCGACCCGCGCCGTGGTGGCGCCGGCCGCGCCCGGCGGCGTACCGGCGGCGCTCGGCTGCGGCCGCGCGCCCTCCGGCAGCTCGGCCGGGCGCGGGTCCGCGCGCAGCCCCAGCGCGGCCAGCACCGCGGCCGCCTTGGTGTGGGTCTCCGCCACCTCGCCGGCCGGCGTGGAGTGCCGGACGACGGTCGCGCCCACCGGCACCCGGACCCGACCGTCCGGGGTGAACTCGGCCGCGCGGATCAGGATCGGCGCGTCCAGGGCCTGCCGGCCCTGGGCGTCGTGGCCCAGTAGCGCCAGGACGCCGCCGTAGTAGCGCCGGCCGCGCCGCTCGTGCCGGGCGATCATCCGGCAGGCGCTCTCGATCGGGCCGCCGACGACCGTGGGCGCGAACATCGTGTCGCGCAGCACCTCCCGCACGTCGCGGCCCCCGCGCCCGGCGAGCAGGTACTCCGTGTGGACCAGCCGGGACATCTGCTTCAGGTACGGCCCGAGCACCCGCCCGCCGCCGTCGGCGACGCCCGCCATCATCTTCAGCTCCTCGTCGAGCACCATGTACAGCTCGTCGATCTCCTTCGGGTCGTGCAGGAAGCGCAGCAGCGCCTCCGGGTCCGGCCCGCCGGTCGGCCACCGGTGGGTGCCGCTGATCGGGTTCATCATGATCTGGCCGCCGGCCACGCTGACGTGCCGCTCCGGGCTCGCGCCGACCAGGGTGCGGCCGCCGGTGTGCACCAGGAAGGTCCAGTAGGCGCCCCGCTCGTGGCAGAGCAGGCGGCGCAGGGCGGCCAGTGCGGTCAGCAGCGCCGGGCCCGACGCGGTGGACTCGTAGACCCGGTGGATCACCACGTTCGAGCCCTCGCCCCTGGCGATCTCGTCGCGCAGGACGGCGGAGACCAGCCGCGCGTACTCCTCGTCGGTGACGTCGAAGCGGCCCGGGCGCAGTGCCGGCCCGGCGGTGGGCAGGGCCGCCAGCGCCTCGGCGAGGCCGATCCGCCGATGGTCGGTGACCCGCAGGTACTCCAGCGGGACGCCGTCGTCGACGTGCGCGAAGCCGCGCTCGGCGATCTGGCGGAACGGCACCACGGCCAGTGCCGCGGCCCGGGTGAGCTCGGGGCCGGGCGGTGGATCCGTGCCGGCGCCGCCCGGCGGGTCGGCGTCGCCGCGCTCCGCCGGACCCGACCGGGCCGCGGGCGACCGGTCCGGCCCGGCCGCGCGCGACCCGTCCGGCCGGGTGCCGTCCGGCACGGTGGGGGCCGGCTCGGACAGGGGGATGTCGGCCAGGCGCGCCGCCACGGCGACGGGCCCGGTGAGCAGGTCGAGACGGTCGTGTCCGGCGCGGTGCAGCAGGGCGAACGGGCCGGTGTCGGCGGGGGCGTCGACCCCGGCGGCGCGTCCGGCGGCGCGCCGGACGGTGGCGATGAGGTCGGGAAGCGAGGTCATCGGGCGCTCCTGGGTGGGTCGACCGCCGACCGCGGGCGGGACCGAACCGGAGTGCCTGACCGGCGGCCGCCTGGTCGGCGGCCGCGCGGATGGGTTACGCGCGAGCTGAGCTGCACACCGGAGGTGTGGCCGCCGTCGAGGCGGGCCACCACCGGCGAAGCGGTCGCGCGGACATGCGTCGGACTCTAGCGGACAGCGGTCCAGGCCGTGACCTGCTCCAGCGGAAAGCGGCTCAGGCCGCTTCCTGGTCGCCGTACGCGTCCCGGACCACCTCGCGGATCCAGCGCATCCGGTGCACCGCGGTCTCGGGGTGCTCGCCGAACTCCTGGGCCACCAGGGCGGCGCAGCCGCGCTCGCCGTGGCGCAGCACGTTCTCGCTGACCAGACTGTGCACCTGCGCGGGGGTCACCGGCTCCGAGCGCTGCAGGCAGGAGACGAACAGCGCCTCGCAGCAGATGTCCTCGCGGACCGCGGGAATCGTCATGGCTGCCTCCGTGCCTCGTAACCGGGTGGTGTCGGTCCTCACAGCAGACGCCCGGGGAGTCGCCGGAGGATTGGCCGCCCGGTTGCCGCTGGGTTGCGCCCGAGGCCGGCGACGGTTCCTTCCTCGCCGCTCCTTCGGATAAATCCGTTTTAGGGGGATATCCTGGTCAGGGTCGAACGTCCGGGACGAACGGAGGTTGGTGCGTGGACCACCTCGCCCGGGCTGTGGTGATCGAGGACGAGGATGACGTACTGGAGCTGCTCTCCGGTCATCTCAGCCGGCTGGGGCTGCGGGTCCGCGGGGTGCAGACCGGCCGGGAGGGCTTGAGCCTCGCGCTGGCGGACCCGCCCGACCTGGTGGTCGTCGACGTCCTGCTGCCCGACATGGACGGGCGGGAGATCGTCGAGCGGCTGCGTGGCGACCCGCGCACGCGCGGGTGCGCCCTCGTACTGTGCTCGGTGCTCGACCGGGCGGACCTCGTCAACACCTCGGCCGACGCGGTGCTGGCCAAGCCCTTCGGCAAGGCCGCCGTGGCGGACCTCGTGCGGTCACTCGTGCGGCGGCGGGCAGCCGGGCGCGAGGAGCCGGCCGCGCCGGGCCCGACGCGGTTGAGCCCGCCGGCCCGGACGCAACAGGAGAACCGGTGGACAGACCCGCACCCGTCCTGATCGCCGACGACGACGCCGACATCCGCGAGCTCGTCGCCTTCAAGCTGGAACAGGCGCAACTGGAGGTGGTCGCCGTCGGAGACGGCGTGTCGGCCCTGGAGGTCGCCCGGGAGCGCCGGCCACGGCTGGCCGTGCTCGACGTCTCGATGCCCGGCATGTCGGGGCTGGACGTCTGCCGGATGCTGCGGGCCGACCCCTCGACCCGGGACATGCTGATCATCCTGTTGACCGCCAGGGTGCAGGAGCAGGACGTGGAGGGCGGCTTCTCGGCCGGCGCCGACGACTACGTGACCAAGCCGTTCAGCCCCCGCCAACTGGTCACCCGGATCCAGTCGCTGCTCGCCCGGACCCGGACGTGAGCGGGTAC
>DATMJT010000089.1:0-11908 GCA_035553735.1 Pilimelia sp. | reverse complement strand
TGACGCTGCCGACCGATGATGACTCGGCGTCGTCCTGGCCCGAGCCCCCGCCCGGGGCGGACCCCCTGCCCGGTCAGCTCGACCGCTGGCTGGCCGCCCGCGGGGCCGAGCTGGTCGCCGTGCGCCGCCATATCCACGCCCACCCCGAGCTCTCCCATCAGGAGTTCGAGACCGCGGCGCTGGTCGCGCGGGAGCTCGCGGTGGTCGGCTTGCAGCCACGCTTCCTGCCCAAGGGCAACGGGGTCATCTGCGACGTCGGCCACGGCGACCGGGTCATCGCACTGCGCGCCGACCTGGATGCGCTGCCGCTGCCGGACACAAAGGACGTTCCGTATCGATCCACTGTGGACGGCGTCGCGCACGCGTGCGGCCACGACGTGCACACCACCGTACTGCTCGGCGTCGGGCTCGCCCTGGCCCAGCTCGCGGAGCGCGACGAACTGCCCGGCCGGGTGCGGCTGCTGTTCCAGCCCGCCGAGGAGTGCGTGCCCTCGGGGGCGCCTGAGATCATTTCCGCCGGCGGGCTGCGTGACGTGGCGGCGATCTACGCCCTGCACTGTGCTCCCCAGCTGCCCGTCGGCCTGGTCGGGGTCCGTTCCGGGCCGTTCACCGCGGCGGCGGACACCGTCGAGGTCCGACTCACCGGCCGCGGCGGGCACACCGCGCGGCCACACCTGACCGCCGACCTCGTGCACGCGCTCGGCCGGGTGATCGTGGACGTCCCGTCGCTGCTCGACCGCCGGGTGGACCCGCGCGCCGGGGTGTCCATGGTGTGGGGCACCGTGCACGCCGGTGAGGCGTACAACGCGATTCCGGGCGAGGGCTCGGTCAAGGGCACCCTCCGGGTGCTCAACCGGGACGCCTGGCGCGAGGCGCCCGAGCTGATCACGAAGTTGGTCACGGACGTGGTCTCCGGCACGGGGGCCGAAGTGGACGTCCGCTATACCCGCGGGGTGCCTCCGGTGATCAACGACCGGATGGCCGCGGCCGTGATCGCCGGTGCGGCGGGCGCGGCGCTGGGCGCCGACCGCGTGGTCGAGGCCGAGATCAGCATGGGCGGCGAGGACTTCGCGTTCTACCTGGAGCAGGTGCCCGGCGCGATGATCCGGCTCGGCACCGCCGTCCCCGGGTCGGACGTCAAGATGGACATCCACCAGTCCGGCTTCGACGTGGACGAGCGCGCGATCGGGTACGGCGTACGGGTCATGGTGCACACCGCCCTCGCCGCGCTCTCGGCCGGGGCGCTCTAGCGGCGGGGCGCGGTCGGGCCGGGCGACCGGCGAGGTGACCAAGCCCGACCGCGCTCCCGGGGTCGCGGTCGTCCGGGCAGGGTCAGCTCTCGGCCGAGGTGCGGCGGCGACCCGTTCGGCGGGCCAGCCACACCGCCGCCGTGGTCGGTACGCCGACCACGACCAGCCACGGCAGCAGAGCGCCGAACACCGCCGTCAGCAGCGCCAGCGAGGCCAGCAGCGCCGTCCAGCCGGCCCGCAGGCCGCTGGCGAAGCCAACGGTCGACTGCTTCCCGGCCGGGGCGGCGTCCGGGCCGTGCAGGGTCACCGTGATGGTGGACAGCGACGTCAGGTCCGCCATCCGTCGCTTGCGGGCCTGCAGTGAGGCCAGCTCCGCCTCGCGCTTGGCCAGTTCGCCCTCCACCGAGACGATCTCGCCGACCGTTCGCGCCTGGGCCAGCAGCGCCCGGGTCCGGTTCACGCTGGCCTGCTGGGACGCCAGCCGCGCGTCCAGGTCGACCAGCGCCTCGGTGACATCCTCGGTGTCGATCTGACGCTCGTGCTCCTCGCCGAGCCGGCCGATCTCGTCCACCACCGCGCCGAACCTGGCCGCCGGCACCCGCAGTTGCAGCGTGGCCTGGTCGCTCGCCTTGCGGCGGGAGCGCTTGTCCGCGCCGACGAGGCCGCCGGCCCGGGTGGCCGCCTGGACCGCCCTGGCCGCGGCGGCGTCGACGTCCGGCACCTGCACCGTGATGGTGCCGGTGTAGACGATCGACCGCTCCTGCGCCTGGAGCCGCGCCGGTGCCCCGGCGCCCCCGGCGGGCTCGCCGCCCTCGCGGGCGGCCGGGGCGCGCTTGCCCTCCTCCGGTGCTCCCGGCGCCGCCGCGTCCTGGGCGCCGCCGCCGGCAGAGGAGGCCCGCTCGGTCCCGGGCGCCCCGCAGCCGCCGCTCGCCAACGCCAGGGCCAGCGCGGCGGTGGTGAGCCAGCCGCGGCGTCGTGTCTGTGTCACTCGTTGCCTCCGGAGGGTGCGTGCGGGACGGCGCCGACCGGACGGCCGCCCGGTGGCTCGGGCTGCCACCGATCCGCCCGCGCGGTGCCGTCGGACGGCCGGCGGCGCGTCGGACGGCCCGGCGCTCGCGGCGGGACCGGGGCGCGGGTGAGACGCGCCCCGGGCGGCCGTCGGTTCCGGCCCGCAGGGGACGGTAGCGTCACGGAAGGGCTGCGGAACCGCCACGATCATCTGTCGTCGGCATCTGCCGCCGGAACGGCGCGGGGACGGCGCGGGGCGGCCGACCACAGCGGAAGGAGACTCCATGCGGGTAACGAAGTACGCCCACTCCTGCCTGCGGATCGCACGCGACGGCGCGGTCCTCGTCATCGACCCGGGCATGTTCAGCGAGGCCGCCGCGCTGGACGGGGTGGACGCCGTCCTGATCACCCACGAGCACGCCGACCACCTGGACGTGGACGCCCTGGCCGACGCGCTCGGCAAGCGGCCGTCGGTGCGCATCTACACCCACTCCGACGTGGTGCCCAAGCTCGGTGACCTCGCCGAGGTGACCACCACCGTGGCCGCCGGGCAGAGCTTCCAGGCCGCCGGCTTCGGCGTGCGGGCGTTCGGCGGCTGGCACGCCCAGATCCACCCGGACATCCCGCTCGTGCCGAATCTCGGGTTCCTCGTCGAGGACTCGCTCTACCACCCGGGCGACTCCTTCGACGTACCGCCGGACGTCGCGGTGGAGACGCTCTTCGTGCCGGTCTCGGCGCCCTGGCTCAAGGTCTCGGAGGCGGTGGACTTCGTCCGCGCCGTCGCGCCGCGGCGCGCGTTCGCGCTGCACGACTGCCTGCTCAGCGAGGTCGGCCACCGCCTCCACGACGGCCTGCTGGAGAAGCTGTCCGGCTGCGCGTACGCCCGCCTGTCGGCCGGCACCGCCGTCGACCTGTAGGGCGCCGCGCAGTGCCCGAGGTGCCCCGGGAGACCGCGGACCGGCTCTACGCCGCGCCGCCGGAGCGGTTCGTCGCGCTGCGTGCCGCGGCCGTCCAGGACGCCCGCGCGGCCGGCGACCCGGCGCTCGCCCGGGCGATCGCGGCCCTGCGCAAGCCCACCGTCGCCGCCTGGCTGCTCAACCTGCTGGCCATCCGCCGCCCGGAGCTGGTGGCCGAGCTGGCCGATCTGGCGACGCAGCTGCGCACCGCGCAGCGGGAACTGCGCGGACCGCAGCTGCGGGAGCTGTCCGCCCGGCGGCGGGCCGCCGTGGCGGCGCTCGTCGCCCAGGCCCGGGAGCTGGCCGCCGCCGCGGACCCCGGCCTGGACTCGGGCCGGCTGCCGCTGGTGGAGGTCGAGCAGACCCTCACCGCCGCGCTGGCCGATGCGGAGGTGGCCGACCTGCTGCGCGCCGGCCGGCTGCTGCGGCCGGTCCGCTATGCCGGGTTCGGCGAGGTGCCCCGGCCGCAGCTGCGCCTGGTCACGGGCGGCGCGGCCGGACGGGAGCGCGGCGGCGCGGCCGGGTCGCAGCGAGCTGGCGCGCCCCGGCCCCGACCCGGCGGGGCGGCGGACCCGCCGACCGGCGGAGCGGCCCGGTCGACCGGCGGCGGCTCCCGTGGCGCGGCCGCAGCGTCGAGGACGGAGTCCGGCCCGGACTCCCGCCGGTCGGGCGGGCGGCGGGCCACCGCCGAACCGGCGCCGCCGCCGGTCGACCGGGCGGCGATCCGCCGGGAACTGTCCGCCGCCCGGACGGCGCGCTCCCGTGCGCAGGCGCAGCTGGACCGCGCGGCGGCGGCCGAGCGGCAGGCCGCCGACGCCCTGGCGGAGATCGAGGCAAGCCTGGCCGAGCTGGAGCGCCGCCGCGCGGCCGCGGAGGCCGACCTGGACCGGTGCCGGCTCGCCCGCAAGGGCGCCGAGCGCGATCTCACCGCCGCCCGCCGGCGGTACGGCCTGGCCGAGGCGGCCCGCGAGGCCGCGGACGCCCCGGACCCGGGCTGACCCGGCGGGAGCTACCCAGCGGGTATTGCGGACTTCCGCGGCCCCCGGGTCAGCGGTCTGCGAGTTCCGCGGCCCGAACGGGACGGCGTCGCCGTTGAGGAGGCGCCAGTGCGCCACCCGCCAGTCGAGTTCCGCGTCGGGGTCCCGTTCGTCGGTGAAGTGGGCCCACAGCTCCAGCAGGCGCGGGTCCGGGTCGGGCAGCGGCGGACGGTCGTCCCCGCCGGCCAGTCCAGCACCGAGCGCCGCGGTGCACAGCACGGTGGCCGTGTGCAGCCGCGCGGGGTGGTCGAGCGCCAGCAGCTGGGTCAGCACCCCGCCCATGGACATGCCCACCACGTGTGCCCGGTCCGCGCCGACGGCGTCGAGCACGGCCAGGGCGTCGCGGGCGAGGTCCGCCACCTGGTACGGATGGGAGTCGAACGCCCGGGTGGAGCGGCCGGTGTCCCGGTGGTCGTAGACCACCACCCGGTGCCGGGCGGACAGCGCGTCCACCAGCTCCGGCGGCCAGGCCAGGCCGCTCGCGTTCGCGCCCATGACCAGCAGCAGCGGCTCGGCGTCGGCTGGCCCGCTCGCCCGCGCCCACAGCCGGTACGGCGCGGCCACGTCGACCCAGAACTCCATGTGGCCATTGTGCGCGGTGCCCCGCGCCGGTCCGTGCGGCGGCCGGTGCGCCGGTGCTCGGCGGCCGGTGCCGGTGGCGCGTGGGGCCGGTGTCCGCGGTCGATGCGAACGCCGGGCTGCCGGTTCGGGCCGGAGCGGGCACAATGTGCCGGGTGACCCCCGAGTTGACGGCCGCCGCGTGCAAGGCGGCGGTCAACGAGTTGGGCGGGGCGTTCACCCGGTGTCCGAAGACGCTGCGCCGGGCCAGGCAGCTGGGGTTGTCGGGGTGGGCGTTCTACGTGGCCGGTCGCGGCGGCGCGCTGGGCGACGTACGGCCGGACACGGTGACGGCCGCCCTCGGCTTCATCGCCCCGGAGGCGGTCAACGACGGGTGGGAGGTGGCCCGCCGGATCTCCTCGCCCGCCGAGGTGGCGGCCCACAGCCTCGCGGAGTGCTGCCGGTGGGGTGAGGAGCACCTGACGGCGTTCGGTGCCGTCCGTCGGCTGGTCGAGCTGGCGGAGCGGATCGTGCTGTCGGCCGACCCTGCCGGGTTGCCGCTGTTCGCCGCCTGGCGGTCGATGCCCATCCCGCGGGACGGGTCGGGCGCGCGGGCCTCCGTGCTGCTGCACCTGCTGCGGGAGCACCGCTGCGGCGCCCACCTGATGGCCGTGCGGGCCGCCGGGCTGAGCGCGCTGGAGGCGATCCTGGCCGGGCCCGACGGACAACCGGGGGCGGTGGCGTTCGGCTGGCAGCCGCCCTATCCGCCGCTGGGGCCGCTGGTGCGGCGTCGGCTGTGGGCCGAGGCGGTGACGGACCGCATCGCGGGACAGGCGTACGCGGTGCTGGAGCCCGCCGAGCGGGTGGAGCTGCACGGGCTGCTGGAGGCCGCGCTCAGCCACCACCGCGCGGCCGCGGCGCCGGGGTGAGGGCGGCGCGCCCGGCCGGGCGCCCGGCGGTTGCGCTAGCGGTGCGGACGCGTCCACCCGAGGAACTTCAGGTGCTCCTCGGTGCCGTCCGGCAGCAGCACCCGCACCGTGCCGTTGCCGCGGCTGATCAGGTCGAGGAACTCCTCGAACACCAGCACGGACTGGTTGAGGATGTCGGTCCGGGAGTCGCCGGTCTGCTCCGCCACCCGCTCCAGTGCGGCCATGGCGCGCGGCGTGAAGTTGGCGGTCACCCGGGTCAGTGAGCCGCCGCCGCTGGCCGGCGGTCGACCGGGCGGCGCGGGGGGCTCGGCCGCGCCGCGTCCACCGCCGCCGGCGCGCACCGGGTCGGTGGTGCGGCCGGCAACGTCGTGCTCGCTGGTCGCCGCGGCGTTTGGTCGCAGACTCATGTCGTCCATCTCCTCGGCACGTTGGGGCGCTGGACAGTGGGCGACGGTCCGGCCGCCGCGCCGCTCATGGCGGGCCGTGACGTACGGTGACCGGTCGCTGCCATGACGTCAATGTTTCCACATTGTGCGTACGATCACGCAGCTTCTCTGTGGTCATCAGCTGTCAATCCAAACCATCAACGGCTCTCCAGGCGCACAAGTTGTGCGTCTTCCCGGTCGCAACGTTAGCCGTACGGGCGTCCTGCCGTCCAGATCGCTGATCGTCGATGAGCCCTGGTCGTTCGGATGAGACCCGGCTGGCCAGCGACGATGCTGACCTGCACGGCTACTACCCGCGGTAGAGACGTTCGTCACCGGAGGGCGCGGCCGCGGGCGTCGACCGGCGCCCGGGCTGTCGGAAAGTCGTCACCGGATAGGGCTGACAACCCGACCGGCTCCTGGCGCGTTTGGAGTAGGTGGCGGACGTGCCACGGACACCATTGGTGACTGTTATGTGCGTGTCATGATGTACCGTGGGTGACCGACGGGCGGGGGCCGGCACTGCGGACGAGAACGACGAGCACCCGAGGGGAAGAATGTCAGCTCCTGATCCAGCGCCGTCGGACATCTCGCGGACGGAGGGCGTACCGGGCAACCCCGGGGTGTGCCACCACCTGGACCTCTCGGGAGAGCGGCCCGACAAGGCGCACGGGTGGCAGGTGCTCAGGGACCGGTTCCGGTTCGGCGTCAACCTCCCCGAGGGCACCTTCGAGGGCGAGGTGGAGGTGAACCAGCCGGTTCACCGAGGAATCATCTACCTGTTCGTGTGCCTGGCCGCGATGGTGTGCGTCGCGGGCGCGGTGGCCCTGTGCCGGCTCTGGGAGACCGGCGGCTGGGTGGCGCTCGGGCTCGGCGCCGCCGTGGGCGTGCTCGTGCTCGGCGTTGGTCTGGTCTTCGTCCGCCGCCACGAGCAGTAGGCGGCGGGGGCGGAAAGGAGCCATGGTGGCGCAGGCGTTGGAGTTCGTCCTCAGCCGCCGCTGGCGGCTGCGGATCACCTGGCCGGGCCGGGAGGGCGAGTGCGTCGTCGACGGCGACCGGGCCCTGGCCGGACAGGTGGCCAGGTTCGCCGCCGATCCGGAGGTGCTCGACATCCGCTACGAGCGGTACTTCGGGTCCCAGCCCCCGGCGGTCTGGGTGATCCGGGAGCACCTCCACGCCGCGTGACGGCCGCGGCCCCGCTCCCTGCGCGCTCGTGGACCCCGCTAGTATCCGAGCTACTAGCTCAGATACTACTGGGGGTCGCATGAGCGTTCGCCTGGCCCTTCTCGGCCTGCTGAGCGGCGCGTCGAGCCACGGGTACCGCTTGAAGAGCCGATACGACGACGTGCTGGACCCGGACGGTTCCGTGCCGGCGGCCCAGATCTACGCCACGTTGTCCAGACTTGAGCGGGACGGTCTCGTGCGGCAGGCGGAGACCACCCAGGACGGGGGGCCGCCGCGACGCGTGTACCAGCTCACCGAGGCGGGCCGGTGCGAGATCGACCGTTGGCTGGCTGCCCCGGTCGAGCCGGCGCCGGAGCTGCAGGCGTTGCTGTACACCAAGGTCGTTCTGAGCATCATCGCCGGCCGACGTATCGAACCGCTGCTGGACGCGCAGCGCGAGGCGCACCTCGTCCGGATGAGAGAGCTCACCGGAATGCGCCAGAGTCAGGGCCTGGCGAGAAAGATCCTGGCCGAGTACGCGCTGTTCCACCTCGAAGCCGATCTGAAATGGCTCGACCTGGTCGCGGAGCAGGTCACCGAGCTCGTCGCCGGCGTGGAGACCGACCGGCGGGCGGCGGACCGATGACGAGCAGCCGGCACCGACCATCGGGCGCGGACATCGAGACACCCGCCGCCCCGCTGCTGCGGGCCGTCGGGCTGCACAAGCGGTTCGGGCCCACGGTTGCGCTCCGGCGGGCCGGACTCACCGTGCGGCCCGGGGAGATCGTTGCGGTCATGGGTCCGAGTGGTTCCGGAAAGTCGACGCTACTGCACTGCGTGGCGGGAATCCTGCGGCCCGACGAGGGAAGGGTGTGCTACGCCGGCCGCCGCATAGACGACCTGAGCGACGACGACCGCAGCCGGCTGCGGCGCACCGCGTTCGGGTTCGTCTTTCAGTTCGGTCAGCTCATCAACGAGCTGACCGCAGCCGAGAACGTCGCGCTGCCGCTGCTCCTGGAGGGTACGAAGCGTCGGGAGGCAATGCAGCGCGCCCACGCGTGGCTCGAGACCATGAGTATTGCTGATCTTCACTCTCGTCGCCCTCACGAGATGTCCGGCGGACAGGCCCAGCGCGTCGCGGTTGCCCGGGCCATGGCGACGGAGCCTCGCGTCGTGTTCGCCGACGAGCCGACCGGCTCGCTCGACTCGGTGTCCGGCACCGCCGTCCTGGACGCCTTCACCGCGGTGGCCCGGGCGCATCGCGTGGCCGTCGTCATGGTGACCCATGAGCCGCGGGTGGCGGCGTACGCATCGAGGACCGTGGTGGTCCGCGACGGGCGGGTCCCGGACAGCGACGACGACGGCGGCGGGGTCGCGTCATGACCTGGCTGGGCCTCAGGTTGGCGTTCTCCGGAAGAAACGCCTGGTGGGTGCAGCTCCTCACAACGCTCGCCGTGGGCGCCGGCACCGCACTCTTCCTCTGTGCGCTGTGCGTCGCACCGGCGACCGAGGCGAGGGCTGATCGAACCGCCTGGCTCGCCGCGGCCGACGACGCCAGCTCTCCATGGGCCGCGGCCGGGGACGGTGAGCCCACAACCACGATCACCACCACCGTCGACCACCTCGGAGACACCCGCATCGACGTGGTCACGCTCGCCGCAGACACACCGTCCGCTCCCATCCCGCCGGGCATACCGCGACTGCCGGGCGTCGGCGAGGTGTTCGCCTCGCCGGCCGCACAGCGCCTGATGGCCGCGGAGCCCCTACTCGCGCAGCGCTACGGGCAGGTGGTGGGTGTCGTGGGAGGTGGCGCCCTCGCGGGTCCGGAGCACGCCCTGGTGGTCCGCGGCGTGCACCCCACCACCGCGGCCCTTTCCGGTCAGCGCATGGTCGGCTTTCCAGATCACCAGGAGGTGCCCGCGTTAGATGGCGTCCTACGCGTCCTGCTCCTCCTGGGAATCGTTGCCATGCTGGCGCCCATCGCACTGTTCGTCGGCATGGCCACGCGGCTCACCGCGGCGAGCCGGGACGAACGCCTCGCTCGCCTGCGCCTTGCCGGCGCGGGGGCGCGTCAGGTGCGGCGCCTGGCGGCGGTTGAGGCATTGATACCCGGGCTCTGCGGCTCAGTTCTCGGCCTGCTGATCTTCTGGCTGGCCAGGCCCGGGCTGGCGACCGTCGACTACGGTGCCAGCCGGTGGTTCCACCACGACTTGTCCCCGGGGTGGGGTGGAGTGCTGCTCGTCGTGGCGCTGGTGCCGGCGGCGACGGTGCTGGCCGCGCACCTGGCCCTGGGCTCGGTCGTCAGGTCGCCCCTGTCTTCTGGCGCTCCCGGCGCGGGGCGACCGATCAGCAACTGGCGGCTGCTGCCGCTCGCCATCGCCCTGCCAAGCCTCGGGTGGATGGCTCAACGGGCCAGCGCAGGCGGTCGGGACGTCGCCGTTGCGTTCTGCGCGCTGCTGGCTGCACTCCTCATCGCCGGCCCGTGGTGCACCCGCCTTGTCGGCCGGCTGCTCGCCCGCACGAGTGGGCCCGCGAGGCTCCTCGCCGGCCGGCGGCTCTGCGCGGACCCGCGGGCCGGGTTCCGTGCCACCGGTGGGGTCGTTCTAGCGGTGCTGCTGTCGACGCTGTTCGTCGCCTCCACGCCGAGTGCGGCGGCAACGCTCCAGTCGACCGACGTGGTGGGACAGCGTCCCGGGACGGCTCAGGCAGCGGTCACCATGGCATCCGCTGACCAGAGCAGGGATCTCCTCTCCCGGGTGCGCCAGATCGCCGGGGTCGAGGCAGCGGCACTGGTGCACTCGGGCCAGCTGAGCTTCGGGGACAAGCCGGCGAACGTGTGGGTCGGTGACTGCGGCGATATCGCGGCCGCCGCCCGGTTGGACTCCGTTCCCTGCGGAGTGGCTCCCGTGCTGGTGGGCACGAACTTCCGCTCGGCGGTGTCAGCCGGGCAGCCGTTCACCGTCTACAGCCTGACGCCGGCCGGGCTTCGTCCCCGGGATGCGCCGCCCGACCCCCGTGATCTCACCGAGGCGGAGGTGCGCGCCGCCGGTGTGGCCACCATGCCGGCAGAGCCGGGCATCGACATGCCCGGGGTCATCGTCACGTCCGACGCCGCGCACCGGTTCCTCCAGCGGACCCGGCCATCGCTGCTGTTGTTCGCCTACGAGACCGACCGCGCGCTTGAGGAGGCGCGGACTGCGATCATCAGTGCGGTGCCGGCCAGTACGGTCACCACCCGGCAGAGTGCCTTCGATGGCTACAACGAAAGCGTCCGGCGCCTGTACTGGACCGTTTCGGGGGGTAGTACGGTGATTTTCCTGATCGCGGCGGCCGGACTTGTGATTGCCATGATCGTTGGTTTGGTGGAGCGCCGCCGGGCGTTCTCCCTCCTACGTGCCGCGGGGGCGGAGATCCGGGTTCTTCGGCGCACGGTACTTCTGGAGTCACTCGCACCTGTGGCCGTCATGGCGGTTGCCGCGGCGGTTCTCGGCGCCGCGATCGGGGTGCTTGTCAGCCGTCCGTCCGGAGGGTGGCTCGACCTTCCCTGGACGGCACTCGGAGGGCCGGTCGCGGTCGGGCTGATGACCGCCTCCCTCTTGGTCCTCCTGGCGTCGGCCATGGTCCCGAGATTTGTCGACCAATCTCGGACTCGCTTCGAGTGACCGGCATGGTCAGTCGCGACGGCAGGCGCTCGCGGGTGATCAGCCGCAAGCGCCCGCCGGTCTTTCGTCTGCTCCTTCCTGCATCACGCAAATTCGCGCAGGTAGATGAACGCGTCTGTTCCGGCCCGCCACGGGAACGTGAATGTGACCGTGGTGCCTGACGGGCACGCCCGAGGACCGTAGTCCGTGCCGCGGTAGATGTTGTAGGACGCGTAGACCTGTGCACACTGGCCGTCCGCGTCGGTGTCCGTCGCCCTGCCGTTGACCTGGATCTGGTTGGAGTTGTTACGGCACTCTCGCACCGTGGCCCGCGCACCCGACGTCGTGATGGTGAAATACGGACCGCACTGCCCCGGGCCGGGTGGTGGAGGTACCGCAAGGGTGCCGGCCGTCTCGGCCGCTGCTGCCGTTTCCTGGGTCGGCAAAGCGGGGCCCGCGGATGCGGGTGCCGCGACAAAGAGCGTAGCTCCGAGCGCGACCGCAAATCCCGCGAGCAGGGTCTTGATTCTCATTTTCTCCCCTTTCCGCGAAGTGACCTGGTTTTCGCGAAGGTGGCCAGGCGAAGGGGACGCTATCGGGGCCGACTTCTCTTCGACAACCCTTTGGTGGGGTTCCCCACCTCTGGGGAATTCGCGCATTTAACCGATAAGTCGGATCGCGGGTTGCTTTTTCGATGTATGTATATGTACGGGATTTTCAATGTCCGCAGGCCGGTGTCGGTACCCGGAAGCCTGATGGGGGGCGGTTCCGCGTACGGCGATCCAGGATGCGGAGGGACTGATCCGCCTGATGTGCAATAATGCCGTTTCGCCGAGATCGAATTGCTTCCGCCCTGCTTCGGCGAGATCCAATGGTAGGGCAGGGGCGTGGCTTTCCGGTAACGGTGATGTGAAGACGCGCGATCGCCCGGCGTGGGGCC
>DATMJT010000088.1:0-11050 GCA_035553735.1 Pilimelia sp. | reverse complement strand
CCCTCCGACCACGGCCTCGGCGTGGTGCTGCGCCAGCCGTGGTTCATGGGCAGACTGTCCACCCCGGCCACGTTCGGCCACACCGGCTTCACCGGCACCTCGCTGCTGGTGGAGCCGCGCCGCCGGCTCGTGCTGGTGCTGCTCACCAACCGGGCGCATCCGAACTGGAGCTGGGCCAACCCGGACCCGGTCCGGCGCGCGGTGGCCGACCTGCTCGCCGACGCCGTCGGCTGACCGGGCCCGGCGCCCCCCGGACGAAGCCGTACGAGTGGCGTACCCCGCTGCCATGGTCAGTCGCGGCCGGGTGACTTCCGCCGGGCGGCACACCACGTGTCATCGTCCATGGCACTGCTCCCCTCGGGGAAGCACCCCCGGTAGGGGCGCACCCGTGGGGAACGCGCCGCCGCCCCTGGAGGACGCACCGTCCCCGGGGACGCACCGTCCCTTGGGGACGCACCCTTCCTGCGGATGCACCATCCATGGGGGAGACACCGCCGCCGATGGAGGCCACCCCCCAGCCGAGCGGATGACGGCGCCCGGCCCCAGTGCGGTGCGTCCCAGAGAGAGGCAGAGCAAGGGAGGCCGCGGATGTCCCCGTCCTTCGGCGGTGAGGTGGAGCGTTACGGCAGCCCGGGCGGCGATGCGGAGTGCCACGGCCGCATGACGACGGCTGCGTCCCTGCCGGGGCGGGCGCGGGGCGCCAACAGGGTCGTACGCGCGGGCGAACTGGCGCTCGTCGCGCCGACGGCGCCGGCGGCGGGCGGGCCGTCGGTCAGGCGTCGGACCGGAAGCGGTCCAGCAGGCCGGGGGCGGCCAGACCGATCGCGGCCAGCACCGAGATCGCGGTGAGCGCGCCGCGGACCAGCAGCACCTCGACCCGGCCGCCGGCCCGCAGGGCGAAGCCACGGGGCAGGCCGATCATCCGCCACATCCGCCGGCCGGTGGGGATCGGCCACAGCAGCGGCACGCCGGCGCTGGTCACCGCGTCACCCAGTAGGTGCACCAGGCAGCCCACGCCCACGGCCAGGCCCAGCATCGGGTAGCCGCGATCGGCGGGCAACAGCAGGTAGGCGCCGTACGCGGCCCCGGCCGACACCAGCGTGACGATCACCCAGCCGGCCCGCTGGGCCCACGCGTCGAACAGCCCGCGCAGCGCCAGGCCGATCATGAAGAACAGGATGCCGACCACCGCCCACTTGCCGTACGCCGCGCAGGCGGCCGTGGTGCCCCAGCCGACCAGCGCCGTGAACGGCAGCGTGTGGGTGAGCGTGCGGTGGCCGTTCTCCCGGTCCGGGTCCTTGCTCAACCGGGTGGCGTGGTAGACCCCGAGCGAGACCTTCTCCACCACCTCGGCGACGAACAGCGAGAAGACCCCGAAGGTGCGGGCGACCGTGGCCCCGCCCCGGTTGGCGGTCACCCGGCCCGAGAGGTCCAGGTCGGGCAGCAGGGCGCCGCCGGCGCACACGGCCGTGCCGACCGCGATCATCACGGCGGACTGCTGGTAGCCGGCGTAGTGGTCGAGGGCCCACGAGCCGGCCAGCCACACGGCCGCGCCGGACAGCGCGTGGGACGGTCCCATCATCGGTGCGCACGCTCCCCAGGAGGATCAGACAATCAGGAAGATCTTGAATTGACGGTTCGCGCCACCCTGCCAACGCCGTCCCGTCGCGGCAAGGACCGCCCCCGCCCGGCGCGCCGGGCGGGGGCGAACGTCCGGCATCGCCGCCGGTCGGCGGGACGTCCCGGCACGGATCTGCGCCAATCAGGCGCGTCGCACGCAAACCGCAGGAACCCGCACGAATGCCCCCCGCCGGTGACCATCCACCGGCCCACCTGCGCAGGGGGCCCAGACGTGTGGCGGGGCTGACCCGCGCGGCGTCAGCGTGTGGTGGGCCTGACCCGCGCGGCGTCAGCGTGCGGCTGGGCTGACCCTGCGGCGCGGGGCAGCGGGGACGGGCGCAACCACACCGCGGCGTACGGGCCGACCTGGACGGTCGCCGACGTCGGCCGACCGTGTGCCGGCGGCCCGTCGGCCCGCACCCGGCCGAGGTTGCCCACCCCGGAGCCGCCGTACTCGGTGGCGTCGGTGTTCAGCAGCTCGGTCCAGGCGCCGCGCAGCGGCAGCCCGATCCGGTAGTCGGTGTGCGCCACGCCGGAGAAGTTCACCACGCAGGCGACCACCGCGCCGTCGGCGCCCCAGCGCAGGTATGACAGCGTGTTGCCGGCCCGGTCGTCGTGGGCGATCCACTCGAAGCCGTCCGGGCTGACGTCCTGGGACCACAGGGCCGGACTGGCCCGGTAGTGCCGGTTGAGGTCGCGCACCAGGTCCCGCACGCCGGCGACCTGCGGGTCGGCCAGCAGGGACCAGTCCAGCCCGCGGAACTCGCTCCACTCCTGCTCGTCGGCCAGCTCGCAGCCCATGAACAGCAGCTGCTTGCCGGGAAAGCTCCACATGTAGCCGAGCAGCCCGCGCAGCCCGGCCAGCCGCTGCCAGCGGTCGCCGGGCAGCTTGCCGACCAGCGAGCGCTTGCCGTGCACCACCTCGTCGTGGCTGATCGGCAGCACCCACTGCTCGTCGAAGGCGTACAGCGAGGGCAGGGTCAACTGGTCGTGGTGGTACACCCGGTGCACCGGGTCACGGGACACGTAGTCCAGCGTGTCGTGCATCCACCCCATGTTCCACTTGAGACCGAAGCCCAGCCCGCCCCAGTCGACGGGCTTGGACACCCCGGGCCAGGCGGTGGACTCCTCGGCGATCATCACCGCGCCGGGGTGCTGCCGGTAGACCACCGCGTTCAGCTCGCGCAGGAAGCTCAACGCCTCCAGGTGCTCGTTGCCGCCGTGGACGTTGGGCTCCCACTGGCCGGGCCCGCGGGAGTAGTCCAGGTACAGCATCGAGGCCACCGCGTCCACCCGCAGCCCGTCGATGTGGAACTCCTCCAGCCAGTACAGCGCGTTGGCGGTGAGGAAGTTGCGCACCTGCGGGCGGCCGAGGTCGAAGACCAGGCTGCCCCAGTCCGGGTGCTCGCCGCGCCGGGGATCGGCGTACTCGTAGGTCGGGGTGCCGTCGAAGCGGGCCAGTGCCCAGTCGTCGCGCGGGAAGTGCGCCGGCACCCAGTCCAGCAGCACGCCGATGCCGGCGGCGTGCAGCCGGTCGACCAGCAGCCGGAACTCGTCCGGAGAGCCGAAGCGCGAGGTGGGGGCGTAGTAGCCGGTCACCTGGTAGCCCCACGAACCGCCGTACGGGTGCTCCATGACCGGCATCAGCTCCACGTGGGTGAAGCCCAGGTCCCGGACGTAGTCCACCAGCTGGTCGGCCAGCTCCGCATACGACAGTCCGGGCCGCCACGAGCCGAGGTGCACCTCGTACACGGACATCGGCCGGGCGTGGTGGTCGGTGCCGCGCCCCGCCATCCAGGCGGCGTCACCCCACCGGTACGCCGACGGCGCCACCACCACCGACGCGGTGCACGGCGGACACTCCGCGTACCGGGCCATCGGGTCGGCGCGGTCCCGCCAGGAGCCGTCGGCGCCGTGCACCCGGAACTTGTACCGCTGGCCGGGGGTCACGTCGGGGACGACCGCGCCCCAGACCCCGCTGGGCCCGTGCGGGTGCAGCGGGACGCCGTCGGACGCCGCCCAGCCGGTGAAGTCACCGACCACCCGCACCTCGCGGGCGTGCGGCGCCCACACGGCGAACCGGCACGACCCGCCGGGCAGCGGGTGCGCGCCGAGCAGTTCCCACAGCCGCTCGTGCCGCCCCTGGGAGAACAGCCACAGGTCCAGGTCACCCAGCACGCCCGGGTCGGTGCCCGGCGGCTGCGTCGACGCGCGCCGCATCCCGCTCAGGAGGCCGCACCCGCGCCGGCGAGCAGGTTGCCCTCCGGGACGACGATCGTGGGCCGGTTGTCCGGGTGCCGGGCGGCGTGCCGGGCCGCCGGGGTGGGCGCCTCGCGGTGCGCGGTCACGTACGCCCCGGCGGTGCGGGCGGCGATCGCCGACCAGCCGTACCGCTCGGCGACCATGTTGCGCGCCTCCCGCGCCACCCGCCGGGCGAAGACCTCGTCGCCGAGCAGGGTGCCCACGGCCGCGGCCAGCGCGTCCGGGTCGCTGTGCGGGAAGGTCACCCCGGTCACCCCGGGCTGCACGATCTCGGCCAGGCCGCCGGTGGCGGCCACGGCCAGCGGCGCCCCGGCCGCCGCGGCCTCCAGGGCCACCATGCCGAAGGGCTCGTACATGCTGGGCACCACGGTGGCGTCGGTGGCGGCGAACAGCGCGGGCAGCTCGGCCTCGGTCATGAAGCCGGCGAAGCTGACCGTGCGCTGCAGCCGCAGCCTGCGGGCCTCCTCCTGAAGTTCGTTGCGGTACGGGCCGTCACCGGCGATCACCACCCGCAGGCCCGGGTGCTCCTCGCGCAGCTTCGGCACGGCGTGCACCAGGTGCTGCACGCCCTTCTCGTAGACCAGTCGCCCGGCGTACCCGATCAGCGGCCCCGCCCCGGCGAACCGGGACCGCGCGGCGGCCACCGCCCGCGGCGGGGCCTGCCACACCTGCTCGTCCACCCCGTTGGGGATCACCTCGACCTTGCCGGGGGTCAGCTCCAGCAGCCGGGTGACCTCCCACTTCATGTACTCGGAGCAGACCAGCACCCGGGCCGCCTCGTGCCCGAGCCACCACTCGACGGAGTGGATGCACTTGTTCATCTCACCCGGCAGCCAGCCCTGGTGCCGGCCCGCCTCGGTGGCGTGGATGGTGGCCACCAACGGCAGGTTGAGGTGCTCCTTGAGGGTGACGGCGGTGTGGGTGACCAGCCAGTCGTGCGCGTGGATGACGTCGAACTCGGTGTTCTCCGCGGCGCGCAGCGCGGCCCGGGTGAGGGTGTGGTTGAACGCCATGGTCCAGGCCAGCAGGGACGGGGTGGCCAGCGGGAACAGCGGGGGGTCCTCCGGCGCCCGCACGATGCGCACCCCCTCGGCGTACTCCTCCAGCGCCGCGCCGGCGGCGTGTCGGGTCACCACGGTCACCTCGTGGCCGCCCGCGGCCAGCGACGTGGCCAGGGCGTGCACGTGCCGGCCCAGCCCGCCGACGACCACCGGCGGGTACTCCCAGGACAGCATCATGATCCGCTGCGGGCGCGAGTCCCGCTTCTCGACGGCTTCCACGATCGGCGACATGCGCGGCCTCCTCCAGCTGCCGACCCGAGGGCGAGCGGTGCATCCTGTCAGGTGCCTCGTGGGGCCCGGTTCAAACGTCGGCCCGGACCCGCCGGTCGACCCGCGGAGCAGCCGCGCTTCGGGACGGCGACGCCCAACAGCTCAGCACCGTCGGGCGCGCAGCACCTCGGCGACCGACCAGGCCTGGAACGGGCACCCGGTGGCCGCGTGGGGCGCTTGCGCGTCAGCGGTTTCGCTTACGGAGCCTAGGCCATGCTCCCTCAGATGCGATTCAATCCCGAAGAACAGCTCGTTAATTGCGGTGTCGGCGCAGACCTCCGCGGCGGCTCCGGCGACCCCCGGGGCGGCGCCGGCCGCCCCCGCGACCGGCGCCGCCGGGCCCCCGGTGCGCGCCACGGCCCGGGCGGCGTCGGCGAACGGGCCCAGCAGCCACGGCCACACCGTGCCCTGGTGGTACGCGCCGTCGCGCTGCGCCGGCCCGCCGCGGTGGGTGGCGGCGTATCCGGGGGAGCCCGGGGCCAGCGTGCGCAGCCCGAGCGGGGTGAGCAGCGCCGCGGCGATCCGCCGCAGGGCCGCGGGGTCCGGCGGCAGCGCCGGGTCGGGCAGCGACCAGGCCAGCAGCTGGTTGGGGCGCAGGCTCGGGTCGTCACCGGCCGGGCCGTCGACCACGTCGCGCAGCCAGCCGGTGGCCGGGTCGGGGAAGCGGGCGGCGAACGACGCCCGGGCGGTGGCGGCCAGCGCCTCGTACGGCTGCGGGTCCGCGCCGATCCGGCGGTGCAGCGCCGCCACGCCGGCCAGGCCGCTGACCCACAGCGCGTTGACCTCCACGGGCTTGCCGGCCCGGGGGGTGACCGGGACCCCGCCCACCCGGGCGTCCATCCAGGTGAGCGCCTCCCCGGCGGCGTCCGGGCCCGCCGCAGCGGCCGCGCCCGGCCGGGCCACGCCCCAGCTCAGCAGGGAGTCGGCGGGGTCCACGGCGATGCCGTACCGGGTGCCGGCCAGGTGGGCGCGGACGATCTCCGCCAGCGTCGGGCACAGCTGCGCGGCCAGGTCGGTGTCGCCGGTGACGTCGACGTGGCGGCGCACGGCGTGCAGGAACCACATGGTCGCGTCGACGGTGTTGTACTCGGTCCGGCCGGTGTCGGCCGTGTTGGCCAGCATCCCGCCCGACAGCGTGGCGGCGTACCCGCGCAGCAGCTCGCGGCCCTCGTCGGCGCGGCCGGTGGCCAGGAACAGCCCCTCGTACGAGAGCATCGTGTCGCGCGACCACGCCCCGAACCACGGGTACCCGGCCACCACGTCCGGGCCGATCGGGGTCCGGACCACGAAGGCGTCGGCGGCGGCCGCCAGCGTGGCGCCGGCGGCGTCTGTGGGGCGGGCGGCGGCAACGACCGACCGGGTCCGCCGACGCGCCGCCTCGATCACCTCCGCGGCCGGCGGCGGCGGGTGGTCCAGGTCCCCGGCCCACGCGCACACCGCCAGCTCCTGGCCGGGGCCGCCCAGGGTTGCCGCGAACCGGCCCGCGTGCCACAGGTCCTCCTGGGCCGCCAGGCCGCGGGCCGCCTCCTCGCGGTGGTGCGCGCCGAGCCACCACTGGCCCGTGGCCTGCCAGCCCGGACCGGCCAGCCGGAACGCCTCCGCCACGACGACCCCGTCGGCGGTCGGCCGCTGGGCCGGCTCCGGCCCAGCGGCGTAGCGCTCCCCGTGCGCGTCGCGCCAGGTCACCAGCGCGTCCACGACCAGCTCCACCGGCGCCCCGGCCAGCAGGCGGTGCCGCACGGCCACCGCCGGGCGGCCGGCGACCATGGCCAGCTCCCGCTCCAGCACCACCCCGCCCACCCGCCAGCGCCAGCGCGGCAGGCCGTCCTCCAGCGCGAAGCCCTCCAGCAGCGCGTGCCCGGCCGGGTCCACCGTGCCGTCGGCCCACTCGTGCACGCCGAGGCGCACCCGCGCCCCCGACTCCAGCACCAGCACCGGGTCCAGGGCGGCGACGGCCAGCCGGCGCACGGCGGGCCCCGCCGCGGCCGACCCGTCCGCCGCGGCCGGGCCGGCGACCGTGAGCAGCCCGTGGTAGCGGCGGGTGCGCAGGCCGCTGACCGTGCCCATGGCGTAGCCGCCCAGCCCGTCGGTCACCAGCCACTCCAGGGCCGCGCCCGCGTCGAGCCGGCCGCACACCTGCGGCCCCCACCGGATCGGGATCATGTGTCCTCCTTGTCCGACTGTGATAACCCATGGACCGGCGCGGGTAACGCGGAACGGGAAGAATGCCGGACAGGGGCGGGCCGCAACGGGCCGGCGGACGGCGCCGGCTGGTCGCCGCCCCCGCGAGGAGGTGAGGACGACCGTGCCGTCGCACGTGGACCGGACACAGCGGCCCGACGGGCCCGGGGAGGCCGGGCCGGCGCCCGGGCCGCCGCCCGGTGCCGAGCGGGCGCGGCTGGCCCAGGCCGACACGGGCGAGCAGCCGTGGCGGGCGTGGGGGCCGTACCTGGCCGAGCGGGCCTGGGGCACCGTGCGGGAGGACTACAGCGAGCACGGCACCGCCTGGGACTACTTCCCGCACGACCACGCCCGGTCCCGCGCCTACCGGTGGAACGAGGACGGCATGGCGGGGGTCTGCGACGAGCGGCAGACGTTCTGCTTCGGCCTGGCGCTGTGGAACGGCAGGGACCCGATCCTCAAGGAGCGGATGTTCGGCCTGGGCGGCGACGGCGGCAACCACGGCGAGGACGCCAAGGACTACTGGTGGTACCTGGACTCCACGCCGACCCACTCCTGGATGCGCTGGCGCTACCACTACCCGCAGGACACCTTCCCCTACGACGACCTGGTGGCGGTCAACGCCGCCCGGGGACGCGACGAGCCCGAGTACGAGCTGGCCGACACCGGGGTCTTCGACGACGACCGCTACTGGGCGGTGACCGTCGACTACGCGAAGGCGTCGCCGACCGACATGTGCATCCTGATCACGGTGGCCAACCGCGGGCCGGACACGGCCGAGCTGCACGTGCTGCCGACCCTGTGGTTCCGCAACACCTGGTCCTGGGGGCTGCCCGGCCGGTCGCACGTGCCGCAGCTGACCGCGCGCGGCGCCCGGCTGGTGGGCCGGCACCGGGTCCTGGGTCAGCTGGTCCTGCAGGGCGACGGGGCGCCCCGGGCGTTGGCCTGCGACAACGAGTCCAACGCCGCCCGCCTGTGGGGCCAGCCGCCCCGCTCGCCGTACCCCAAGGACGGCATCAACGACCACGTGGTGCACGGCGCCGACACGGTCAACCCCGACGGCGAGGGCACCAAGGCCGCGCTGCACTACCGGCTCCGGGTGCCCGGCGGCGAGCGGGCCCAGATCCGGGTCCGCCTATCGCTGACCGCGCCGCCGCCGGGGACCCGCGCGGCGCCCGCGCTGGACCTGGGCGCCGGGTTCGACGAGGTGCTCGCCCGGCGGCGCGCCGAGGCCGACGAGTTCTTCGCCGAGCTGATCCCCGACTCGGTGCCGGGGGCCGAGGCCGAGGTGGTGCGCCAGGCCGTGGCCGGACTGATGTGGGGCAAGCAGTTCTACCACTACGACGTGAGCCGGTGGCTGGCCGGGGATCCGGCGTCCGACCCGCCGCCGCCGGGCCGCCGCCACGGGCGGAACAGCCAGTGGTGGCACATGAACAGCTTCGACATCATCTCCATGCCCGACCCGTGGGAGTACCCCTGGTACGCCGCCTGGGACCTGGCGTTCCACTGCGTGGCCATCGCGCGGGTGGACCCGTGGTTCGCCAAGCGCCAGCTCGTGCTGCTCCTGCGCGAGTGGTACATGCACCCCAACGGGCAGATCCCGGCCTACGAGTGGGCCTTCGGCGACGTCAACCCGCCGGTGCACGCCTGGGCGGCGCTGCGGGTCTTCGAGCTGGACGGCGAGCGCGACTTCGAGTTCCTGGCCAAGGTGATGCACAAGCTGCTGCTCAACTTCACCTGGTGGGTCAACCGCAAGGACACCGACGGCAACAACGTCTTCGAGGGCGGGTTCCTCGGGCTGGACAACGTCGGCCCGTTCGACCGCTCGGCGGCGCTGCCGGTGGCCGGGCTGCTGGAGCAGTCCGACGGCACCGGCTGGATGGCCATGTACGCGCTGAACCTGCTCGACATGGGCGTGAAGCTGGCCATCCACGACCACAACTACGCCGACATCGCGACCAAGTTCTTCGAGCACTTCGCCTACATCGCCGCGGCGGGCTTCGAGCACGGCCTGTGGGACGACGAGGACGCGTTCTTCTACGACGTGCTGCGGCTGCCCGACGGTGCGCAGGTGCCGCTGAAGGTGCGCTCCGTGGTCGGCCTGCTGCCGCTGTGCGCCACCATGACGATCACGTCGGCCACGCTGACCCGGCTACCCGAGCTGGCCGCGCGGCTGCGTTGGTTCCTGACCAACAGGCCGGAGTACGCCGACGTGATCGGGGCCCGCCGGCTCTCCGAGGACGGCCGGCAGCTGCGGCTACTGTCCATGGTGAACCCCGACCTGCTGGTGCGGATCCTGGTTCGGATGCTCGACCCGGAGGAGTTCCTGTCCCCGTACGGGCTGCGCACCCTGTCCCGGCACCACCTGGAGCACCCGTTCACGGTGCGGCTGGGGGACATCGACTTCACGGTGGGCTACGAGCCGGCGGAGTCGACCAGCGGCCTGTTCGGCGGCAACTCCAACTGGCGCGGCCCGATCTGGATGCCGGTCAACCATCTGCTGATCGGCGCGCTGCGGCAGTTCGCCCGCTTCTTCGGCGACGACCTGACCGTCGAGTATCCGACCGGCTCGGGCGTTCGGCGGACCCTGCCCGAGGTGGCCGACGACCTGTCCCGGCGGCTGGTGTCACTGTTCCTGCGCGACGGGCACGGCCGGCGACCGATCTACGGCGCCTGCGAGCTGTTCCAGCGGCACCCGGACTGGCGTGACCTGCTGGCGTTCCCGGAGTACTTCCACGGCGACAACGGGGCCGGGCTCGGCGCCTGGCACCAGACGGGCTGGACCGCCCTGGTCATCGACCTGATTCTGGGCGAGCCCGAGTGACGCGGCGCCATCCCCCGGCGCGCGAATCTGTGGGCAGGGCCGCGAGAATCCGTCAGTCGGGCGGCGACGATCCATCCGACGCTCGTCATCGCGCGCCGCGACGACCGGTTGTGCGGATGACGAGCTAAGCGACGTTTGGCGGTATCGCTGCGATTTCCTGTGCTGCGCCTTGTCGGTCCGCGAGAACCTGCGTAGCGTCCCCCCCCCGGCCACATCACCGAAACGGGGAGGTAGCGATGTGGAGAACTGCAATACGTAAGGGCGCGGCACGCAAGGCGGTCGCGGTCGCGGTGGCCACCGTTGGGGTCGCCGCGCTGGCACCGGTGGCACCGGCCCATGCGGTGGGCGGAAACTGCTCGAGCAGGGTCGGTCACCAGGCCCGCACCGGCCCGGACTACTACCGGGTCGAGGCGATCTGCTCGTCGCTGCAGGCCGACAGCAAGGCGCGCGGGGAGTTGGATGTGTGGGGTCCCAACTCGTACACGTCCTGGTTCACAGCGATCAACAGTTGGCGGTACAGCAGCTGGGGCGACTTCGTCAACGTCTATGGCTCGAACGTGCAAATCGCTCACATTTGATTCTGCTTCGGGCCGTACGGACAGGCGACGCGCGGCGTCAAAAAGGCTCAACGTACGGTGAGTGCGCGGCGGCTCTGCCGTCGCGCACTCATACGTCATGGGGGAAGCGTGCTGCACTGAGGTGATCTCAGCAAGGTTCGGTCGCTGAGTGGGGATGACACGGGCGTAGCGTCCCATACCGGACGGTGCTGGATGTGGACGTGGAGCCATCGATAGACAGGTTCTTGCGACAGAATCAGTCTCCCGAGAGGGCT
>DATMJT010000087.1:0-4435 GCA_035553735.1 Pilimelia sp. | reverse complement strand
GGCGCCGTCGGGGCGCCGGGCGCCGTCGGGGCGCCGGGCGCCGTCGGGGCGCCGGGCGCCGTCGGGGCGCCGGCCGGGTCTGCGGCGGCGGGCGGGGCGGCGGCCGGGGGCTGCCCGGAGGCCAACGCCGCCTCCCGGGCCCGGCGCAGGACGTCGGCGTCGGCCGTGCGACCCTCCCGCAACGCGGTGACCTCCGCCTCCAGCACGCTGATCAGCTCGTCCTTGTAGCCGATGTCGTACGCGGCGCGGCTCAGCGCCTCGTCGACCTGGTTCATCCGGTACCCGCGCAGCGCGGCGTCGAAACGGACACCGACCACATCCACCTCGCGCAGCGGGCGGCTGCCGGGCAGCGGCACGGACCGGCCGTCGGGCTCGGCGGCGGCGAGCCCGTTGTCCCCGCCCATGAGGTACGCCGTCATGCCGAACACGACCACGGCGATGGTCAACACGAGGACGTACGTGAGGAGATTCTGGCCCATACCCGGATCGTGGCATGCCGCCGGCGGCCTGGCGAGCCCGCCACCCCTCCGCAAACCCGCGCAAGACAGACCCGGATCGGGGAAATCATCCGCCCGGGGGCGCGGACCGGCCGCTCAGACCCAGCGCAGCACCCGCTTGCGCCAGGCGTACAGGATGCCCAGGGCCAGCACCGCGACGAAGATCGCCATTTCCACGACCGTGACCAGCCCGAAGCCGGGCCGGGCGAAGACGACCGCCCACGGGAACAGGAACACGCTCTCCACGGCGAACAGCACGTACAGGTACGCGTAGACGTAGTAGCGGATCTGGGCCTGGGCCCAGTCGCCGCCGACCGGGTCGAGCCCGCACTCGTACGCCTCCCGCTTGCCCGGCGGGTCGGCCGGGCGGGCCGGGCGCAGCAGGCGGTTGGCGCCGAACGCGACCGCGAAGAACGCGGCGCCGGCGAGCAGCAGCAGCCCCAGAGTCGCGTACGAGCCGAGGTAGCCGGTCACCCCCGCAGCCTACCGACAGCGCGGCCCGCGGGCGTGATCTGCGCGACCCGGTACCGCTCCCGCGTCGGCAAGGCCGCACCATATGCCCCGATTGGCGGTGTTCCTCGTGCGCCTGGCCCGACCCGTGACCGAGCCGGCCGTCCACCGCGACGTACGCTTCCGGATGGAACGCAGACGGCCGGCGTTTCGACGTGCGAACGGCACGGCGCCGGCGGTGTCGAGGAGGTCGCGCATGGCCGAGCAGGGCGAGGTCACCGGAGAGCTCGGCACCCCCGCCACCGGTGCGCCGGAGGCCGTCGGCGCCCGGGCCAACGGCGCGGGGACCGGCCAGGTCGCCAACGGCGCCTCGGCGGGCGCGGCCACCATCGGGTCCGGCAAGCAGGTGCGCCAGCTCGACCGGGTGGTGATCCGGTTCGCGGGCGACTCCGGCGACGGCATGCAGCTCACCGGCGACCGGTTCACCTCCGAGACGGCACAGCTGGGCAACGACATCTCCACGCTGCCGAACTTCCCGGCCGAGATCCGCGCGCCCGCCGGCACCCTGCCCGGGGTGTCCAGCTTCCAGGTGCACTTCGCCGACTACGACATCCTGACCCCGGGCGACGCGCCGAACGTACTGGTCGCGATGAACCCGGCCGCGCTCAAGGCCAACCTGGGCGACCTGCCCCGGGGCGCGCACATCATCGTCAACACCGACGAGTTCACCAAGCGCAACCTGGCCAAGGTCGGCTACGCCAGCAACCCGCTGGAGGACGGCTCGCTCGACGGCTACGCCCTGCACCCGGTCGCGTTGACCAGCATGACGATCCGGGCGGTGGAGGACACCGGCGTGTCCAAGAAGGACGCCGAGCGGGCCAAGAACATGTTCGCCCTGGGGCTGCTGTCGTGGATGTACTCGCGGCCGCACGAGTCCACGCTGGCGTTCCTGGAGCGCAAGTTCGCCAAGCGGCCCGAGCTGGTGGCGGCCAACCTGGCGGCGTTCAAGGCCGGGTGGAACTTCGGCGAGACCACCGAGGACTTCGCGGTCCGCTACGAGGTCAAGCCGGCCCGGATGCGCCCGGGCCTCTACCGCAACGTCACCGGCAACGCGGCGCTGGCCCTGGGCCTGGTCGCCGCCAGCGTGCGCTCCGGGCTGCCGCTGTTCCTCGGCGCGTACCCGATCACCCCGGCCTCGGACATCCTGCACGAGCTGAGCCGGCACAAGCGGTTCGGGATCACCACGGTGCAGGCCGAGGACGAGATCGCCGCCATCGGCGCGGCGCTGGGCGCCTCGTACGGCGGCGCCCTGGGCGTGACCACCACCAGCGGCCCTGGCGTGGCGCTCAAGAGCGAGACCATCTCCCTGGCCGTGGCCCTGGAGCTGCCGCTGGTGATCGTCGACGTGCAGCGGGCCGGGCCGTCCACCGGCATGCCCACCAAGACCGAGCAGGCCGACCTGAACATGGCGCTGTTCGGCCGGCACGGGGAGGCGCCGGTGGCGGTGGTGGCCCCGCGCTCGCCGGCCGACTGCTTCGACGCCGCGCTGGAGGCGGCCCGCATCGCCCTGACCCACCGCACCCCGGTGATCCTGCTGTCGGACAACTACGTGGCCAACGGCTCCGAGCCCTGGCTGCTGCCCGAGGTGGGTGCGCTGCCGGACCTGCGGGTGGAGTTCGCCACCGCGCCCAACGGCGAGGACGGGAAGACCTTCCTGCCGTACCTGCGCGACCCGGTCACCCTGGCCCGGCCGTGGGCGATCCCCGGCACGCCGGGACTGGAGCACCGCATCGGCGGGCTGGAGAAGGCCGACAAGACCGGCGACATCTCGTACGACCCGGCCAACCACGACTTCATGGTGCGCACCCGGGCGGCGCGGATCGAGGCCATCGAGGTGCCCGACGTCGAGGTGGACGACCCCGACGGGGCGGCGCGGGTGCTGGTGCTGGGCTGGGGTTCGACCTACGGGCCGATCGGCGCGGCCTGTCGGGCGCTGCGCCGCCGCGGGCTGCCGATCGCGCAGGCCCACCTGCGCCACCTCGCCCCGCTGCCGGGCAACCTGGGCGACGTGCTGGCCCGCTACCACCGGGTGGTCATCCCGGAGATGAACCTCGGCCAGCTGGCCCACGTGATCCGGGCGCGCTATCTGGTCGACGCGGTGCCGTACAACAAGGTCCGCGGCCTGCCGTTCCGGGCCGCCGAGCTGGAGACGATGCTGGAGGAGGTGGTCAGGAATGGCTGAGCCGGTCGCCCTCAAGCTGACGGCCAAGGACTTCAAGTCCGACCAGGAGGTGCGCTGGTGCCCCGGGTGCGGGGACTACGCGATCCTGGCGGCCGTACAGGCGTTCATGCCCGAGTTGAACATCCCGCGGGAGCGGATCGTGTTCGTCTCCGGCATCGGCTGCTCCTCCCGGTTCCCGTACTACCTGAACACGTACGGGATGCACTCGATCCACGGCCGGGCGCCGGCGATCGCCACCGGGCTGTCGGTGACCCGCCCCGACCTGTCGGTGTGGGTCGTGACCGGCGACGGCGACGCGCTGTCGATCGGCGGCAACCACCTGATCCACGCGCTGCGTCGCAACGTCAACCTGAAGATCCTGCTGTTCAACAACCGGATCTACGGCCTGACCAAGGGGCAGTACTCGCCCACCTCCGAGCTGGGCAAGATCACGAAGTCGACGCCGGTGGGGTCGGCGGACTCCCCGTTCAACCCGCTGTCGCTGGCGCTGGGCGCCGAGGCCACGTTCGTCGCCCGCACGCTGGACTCCGACCGCAAGCACCTGCAGTCGGTGCTGCGCGCGGCGGCCGAGCACACCGGGTCGGCGTTCGTGGAGATCTACCAGAACTGCAACATCTTCAACGACGGGGCGTTCGAGCCGCTCAAGGATCCGCAGACCCGCGACGACTACCTGATCAGGCTGGAGCACGGCCAGCCGATCACGTTCGGCACCGACGGGCGCTACTGCGTGGTGCACCCGCCCGGCGGCTTCGGGCTGCAGGTCCGCGACACGGCGTCGGTGGCGCCCGGGGACATCGTGGTCCACGACGCCACGGTGGCCGAGCCGGCGTACGCGTTCGCCCTGTCCCGGCTGCCCGGGCCGGATCAGCGGAACACCCCGATCGGGGTGTTCCGCGCGGTCCCGCGGCCGTCGTACGACGAGCTGGTCCGGGAGCAGACCCGGGCGGCCCAGGCCACCGCCGCCGGCGACCAGCAGGACGAGCTGGCCGCGCTGCTGTCCAGCGGGGACACCTGGACCATTCTCTGACCGGTCGGCGGCCGCGCGGCAGTCACCGCCCGGCAGGCGCGCCCGGATCCAAACCTGTCGATGCCATTTTCCGCATCGTTCGACAATTGAGGCAGAGACCTTCAGAGTCCGGAAACCGGATTCACGGACACTGATCGGCACCCGGCCCTTCACCAGCAGGGTCCGTCGCCGCCGAATCCGGAGGTACCGCACATGGGCCACCGCCGTAGCGTCCCCACC
>DATMJT010000086.1:0-10948 GCA_035553735.1 Pilimelia sp. | reverse complement strand
GGTGAGGCGACCGCCCCGCGACGCGGCGCGGCTTCGCGGATGGGTGACCCGCGGCCGGCGCACTGCGGGCGGGCCGTCGACCGGCCCGCAGCCGCCGTACGGGTCGGTCGACTACCGCGGTGCGCGACGGTCGCGGCGTCCGTAGCTGCCGGCGACCACCGCCACGGCGACCGCCGCAAGACCCACCTGGATGAGCAGTTCGACAAGGCTGAACCCGGCGGTGTTGACGCCGGCCACGCGGGCGATCACGGTGCCGAGCAGCGCCGCCCCCACACCGATGAGCATGGTCAACCAGATCGGGATGTTCTGCCGGCCCGGTACCATGAGCCGCCCGAGCGCGCCAACGATCAGACCTACGATGATCGCGGTGATGATGCCGGTGACTGTCATGGGTCGTCCCTTCTTTCGGAGAAACTCTTCTCCTCCCCACCGCGTGGGCCGCGTAACATGACAGTCCAATAACCAACCCCGCCGGTCACCCCGCCGACGGCCCCGGCCGGCGGCGCGGGCCCGCAACGCCGCCGGCTTGCCGACTCCTCGCGCGCGGCGCCCGATCCCCGGGCGTGCCGCACCGCTGCCGGAACTACCGTCGCCGGCGCCCCTGGACCAGGCCGATGCCGATCACCGCGATCAGCGCCAGCACGCCGATGATGATCAGCCACTTGATGGCCTTGAACAGCAGTCCGAGCAGGATCAGGACCGCGGCCAGGACCCCGACGGCGATGAGCAGCGCACGCATGGACGACACCTCCGAAGGCGGGTTGTCCGGTGGTGATTCCCTCCCCGGACGGGGCTCAACCCGGGCCACCGGTACGGGATGGCGTTGTGCGCCACGTCGTCGGCCGACCCGGTCAGCCGTCGTCGCCGGACGGCTGCGGCGGGTCGCCGCTCCGCAGGGACCGGATCACCTGGTACGCCACGGCGGCGACCGGGGTGGCCAGGAGCGCCCCGCCGATGCCGGCGACCAGGGCACCGGCGGCGACCGCCACGAGGATCACCGTGGGGTGCAGCCGCACCGCCCGCCCCATGATGAGCGGCTCCAGCAGGTTGCCCTCGATGTTCTGCACCAGCAGCACCACGCCCAGCACCAGCAGCGCGGTGACCGGCCCCTTGGTGGCCAGCGCGACCAGGACCGCCAGGACGCCCGCGACGGTCGCCCCGATCAGCGGGACGAACGCCGCGACGAAGGTCACCAGCACCAGCGGCAACGCCAGCGGCACGCCCAGGATCACCAGGCCGATACCGATGCCGACGGCGTCCACGGCGGCCACCACGGTCGTGCCGCGCACGTACGCCTGGAGCGTCTCCCAGCCGCCGACGCCCGCCCGGCGGGCCCGGCCGCGGTGCCGATCCGGTACGCCCGCCAGCATCCACCGGCCCATCGCCGGGCCATCCTTGAGCAGGAAGAACAGCAGCACCACGGCGAGCGCAGTCAGGCCCAGCGCCTCGAGCACCGTGGCCGCGCCGCGCAGGGACGCCGGCGCGGCGTCCTGCAGCCGCTCACCGGCCTGCGCGGTCAGCCGGTCCAGCTGCCCCTGGTCGAGCGCCAGGGGCCCGCGTACCAGCCACTCGCGGACGCGGTCGACCCCGCCGCCGATGGTCGCGGCCAGGTTGTCGACCTCGCGGGCGAAGCCCACGCCGAAGAGCGTGCCGATCACCCCGACGACGGCGAGCAGCGCGAGCACCGCGACCAGCGCCGCCAGCGCGCGCGGCACCCGGATCCGGTGCAGCAGCTCGACCAGCGGCATCAGCAGGGCGGCCAGCAGCACCGCCACGGCCACCGCCACCACCAGTGCCGCCACCGGGGCGAGCACCCGCAGCAGCAGGTATCCGACGGCGGCGAGGACCAGCAGCGCGACCCCGTAGGCCACCGCGGCGCGCAGCCAGCCCGGGAGCACGTCCAGCAGCCGCCGGGACCGGTCCGGGACGGGTGTCGTCATGGCGAGCAGCTACCCGGCGCGAGGGCATTCCATGCCGGCGCCAGTCCTGCGGGCCGTGTACCGGGCGCGCGGCGGGGCAAGGTGGTGTGTCGTGGCGGAGCTGTGGAGCGAAGAGTCGCTGTCTGCGGTGGTGGACCTCCTCGTGCGGTTGGTGGAAACCGCCGGCGCGGTGATCATCTTCACCGGCGCCGCCGTGGCGTTCGGGCGCTTCCTCGTCGTCAGCGTGCGGCGCCGCCGGCCGGACGACTACGTCCCCATCCGGCTGGCGCTGGGCAGGTTCCTCGCCCTGGGCCTGGAGTTCCAGCTCGCCTCGGACATCCTGCGTACCGCGATCGCACCGACGCTGCGGGAGATCGCCGAGCTGGCCGCGATCGCGGCGATCCGTACCGCGCTGAACTTCTTCCTCGCCCGGGAGATCAAGGAGGAGCGGGCGGAGCTGGCCCGCCGCGACGCGGCTGCCGCGCCCGGACCGGGCGGTCCCGAGGCGGACCGGGGCGACCCGGTGGCGCCCCGGTGAACGCGGCGCCCGACGTCCCCGCGATGGACGCGGTGCTCCACGCCGCCGCGCTGGGGTGCGCGGCCGGCGGGCTGGTCGCGGGCGCGGCCGCCCTGGCGGCCTCGCACCGCGCCCGCGTCGCGCTGCCGGTGGTGCTGGACCTGTGGCTCGCCGCCGGCCTGCTGCGCCTGACGGCGAGCCCCGGCTGGGTCGACCTTCTCGCCGCGGCGGCGCTGGTGGCGGTCCGGCAGCTCGTGATCCGGGCCCTCGCCCGGTCCGCGGCCGGCGGGCCGCCGGGCCGGTGCCGGGCCCGGGTCAGCGCCCGCCGGGCCCGGGTCAGCGCCGCAGCCGACCGACGGTGAGCGTGGCGGGCGCGGGTGAGCGCGGAACGGCGCCAACCGCGCCGGGTACCCGTTTTGTCCCACAGCGAACGGGTAGCGGTAACGCGGAGGGCGCCGCCGCGCGGTGCGCCGCGGCCGGCAGGACGGAGTTGCGACATGCCGATGCGGCGAGCGAACGCCGATTCGGAGGGCGGGGGCGGCGCCCGGCTGCCGGGGCCGGCGCGACCCTCGCTGCGACACGGTCGAGCTGCGCTGGGACGCCGACTGCGACGGCGACTTCGAGGTGGTGCCGGCCCTGCCGCTGCGCCTGGCCGGGCCGGTGGCGGGCTCCGCGCCGGCCGGCATCCGCCCGTTCGACGCCTACCACCTGAGGCTGGTGGACCTCAACCGAAAGGTCCGCGCCGGCACCAGCATCCCGGTCACCTTCGAGTTCGACCGCGCGGGACAGCTCACGCTCGACGCCATCGTGCAGCCGTCACAGCCGCGGCGGCCCGAGCCGACCACGCGCTGCCAGGCCGAGCCGACCCGGGCCAGCCCGGCGCCGGCCTCCTGAGCGCCGACGGGGCGGTCAGGACCCGTCGGGGCGGGTGCGCACGGTGATCTCCTGCGTGGTGGAGCCCACCTCCAGCCCCTCGGCCGCGAAGCGGTCCAGCACCCGACGGGCCATCTCGTCCTTGACCGCGCGGGCGCTGCGTACCGGCACCACGAACCGCGCCGCCAGCTCCACCCAGTCCTCGGTGATCCGCGCGAAGACCCGGGGCTCGACCTCGGTACGCCCGACCGGGTAGCGGCGGCGCATCTCCTCGATCGCCGTACGGGCGCCCTGCGACGACGAGGCGCGCTCGGCCTCCTCCCGCAGGATGCGCTCCGCCAGCCGCCAGTCGTCGCCGTGGCGGACCGGCACGGTCAGCTCCTCCCACAGGTAGTCCAGCGCCGCGGTGCTGTTGTAGACCGGCTCACTGAAGATCGCCTTGTTGGAGATGGACACGACCCGCCCGGTGTACTGCCGCCCCCGCACCCAGGAGGATTCGGAGCTCGCCGAGCCGATCTCCAGGACCTTCGTGCGCAGCGGGGTGATGTCCAGGACGTCGCCGCGGACCCCGCCCATCTGGATCCGGTCGCCGACCCGGAACTGCCGGCCGGTCAGGATGCTCACCCACCCGGCGAGCGCCCCGATGACCTCCTGCATGGCGAACGCCACGCCGGCGGCGGCCAGGCCGAGCACCACACCGATCCGGCCGGCGAAGGGCCGCCACAGCACCGCGAGGCTGACCAGCAGGACCGCCACCACGCCGTAGTGGATCGCCTTGCGGATGTAGTACCGGTTGTACGGGTCGGCGGAGCGCCGGGAGATGAGCCGGCCCAGCACCATCCCCGCCACGGCGGCGCCGGCGCCCAGCAGGGCGGTGGTGACCAGCCGCCCACCCACGCTGGCGTTGTCCCGAAGCAGGTCGAGTATCCGGTCCACGGCTTCCCAGATGCCCCGCCACCGCACCGCTAACCGCGCCGCGGCGCCGGTCCGCGCCGGGGGCCGCGGGCGCGGCGGCGCCCGCGCGGGGTGGGACAGCGTCCGCGCTCAGCGGGTCATCGCGAGGCGGTGCTCGTCGCCGTGCGGCCACCGGCCGTGTAGCGCCTCCGCGACGCGGTCGGCGAGCGCGTGCAGCTCGTGCCGCACCGGTTCGTCGGGCCCGTGCCGGTCGAGCTGCGCCCGGACCCGCGCCAGCTGATCGGTGACCGCTCTCCGCTGGCCGTCGTCGCGGGCCACCCACGCCACCTCCCGCAGCAGCATCAGCAGCCTCGCCAGCACCTGCGGGTCCCCGACGCCGTACCGCAGCGGCTGGTCCACCGCCAGGCGGAGCAGGGCCGGCAGGTCCGGCCGGCACAGCACCACCCGGACCTGTCCGGCGCCGTCGCGCAGCAGCCGCGGGCCCAGGTCGCGGCCCGCCGCCTCGACCAGCAGCGCGGCGGCGTGGCCCAGCGCGTGCACCGCCGTGGTGGGGTCGTTGACCGCCGGGGACAGGGCCTTGACCGCCACGTCGACCAGCTGGCGCAGCCCGAACGCGACATCCTGGCCGGAGGTCCGCTCGAATCCGGTGCGCACCGCGCCGGCGATCCGCTCGGTCAGCGTCGCCCGGGTGTCGTCGTCGACCGGGCCGCCGCGCCGGGCCCACGCGGTGGCCACCGGCGTGCCGGCGACGAGCGAGTCCCCGGGCACCCGGTCGATGCGCACCAGCGCGTCGGCGTCCTGCGCCGCGGCCAGCAGCCGCCGCTCGTCCACCGAGGTGAGGAAGCCCGAGCGGGTGCCGCACACCGGCGTGCCGGGTCCGGGCGGGAGCGCGACGGGCTCCTGGGCCCGGTCCGGCGGACGCACGGCCAGCACGCGCCGGATCGTCGCGCTGCTCTCCGCGTGCACGTCGCGCAGCATCGACTCCACCCGGATCTGCCGGGCCAGGTGGGCCAGGAAGGCGACCAGCGCCACGACGCTGACCAGCGCCAGGAGCGAGGCGGCGGTGACCGACAGGCGCGGCACGAATGCCGGGTCGGCGTCGAACTCGGTGCGCACGGTGCGCAGTACCGCCAACGCGAACGTGAAGGTGCCCAGCAGCACCGCCAGCGTGGCGTGCACCATGCGGTCCCTGGCGAAGGTGCGCAGCAGCCGCGGCGAGTACTGGCTGCTGGCCAGTTGCAGGGTCACCACGGTCAGCGAGAACGTCAGCGACGTTACGGTGATCAGCGAGCCGGCGACGGCCTGCAGCACGCTGCGGGCCGACTCCGGCCCGCCGCCGAACAGGTACCCGGTCAGCCGGTCCGGCAGCCGGTGCACGAGCCGCGCGTCCAGCTCCGGCAGTGCCACGCCGAGCGCCACCGCCGCCACGATGGCCGCCACCGGCACCGGCCACAGCTGGGTGCGCAGCACGTCCGACGCCGCCTGCCAGCGCGACCGCACGCCGCCGTTCGGGCGCGTCATCGCGTGCGGTACCGGGTGCCCGGGCGGCGGCGCGCGGCCGTCCGCCAACGCCCGGGCGCCCGGTGGCCCGGGGCGCGGCGGCCGGCTCGCGTGTCCCGTGGCCCCTGCCCGGCGTGCGCGGTCACCGGCGCCGTCGTCAGCTCATGGCGGCGAGCAGTTCGCGGCAGGCCTGCTCGCAGGCGCGGCAGGCGTCGGCGCAGATGCGGCAGTGCTCGTGTGCCTCGGCGTGGCGGGCGCACTCGTCGCCGCAGGCCCTGCACGCCATCGCGCACGCCTCCAGGAGCGTGCGACTGATGTTCGCGTCGTAGCCGGTGTGCCGGGACAGCACCCGCGCCGTCGTGGCGCAGATGTCGGCGCAGTCCATGTTCGTCCGGATGCACTTGGTCAGCTCGGCGACCATGCCCTCGCTCAGGCAGGCGTCCGCACAGGCGGTGCAGGCCTCGCTACAGGCGATCAGCGCGTCGATCGTCGCGGCGAGCTGGCGCCGGTCCAGATTGATCTCGGCCGGGTAGGTCTCGAGCATGGGCAGGGTGGTCGTTGTCATGATCGGCTCCTTTTCATGGGTACGTCACCGATCGGCTACCCGATGGAGGCCGGTCCACACCTCGGCCGGGGTCCGCACCGCGCCCGGCCGTCGGCACCCCGCGGCGCCCGGGCGGTCAGCCCCCGGCCGCTCCGCCGCGCCCGGTCAGCCCTCGGCCGGACCCCCAGGCTCGCGCGCGGCCGCCACGCCGCGGCACCGCGGCCGCCGGGGCCCCGCGGCACCTGCGTACCCGCACATGCCGGCTTCCAACGTGGCATCGGTGCCGGCCCCGTCACCACCCGCCGGTGTGCCGACCGGTGTGCCGACCGTTTAAGGGCAGGAAGAACGGATAGGCAGGAACGGACGGGCGTCCCCCACCCGAGCGAGGAGCAGATTCCGTGACCGCGAGCTTTCGACTCGGACGCGTCGCCGGTGTGGACGTCGGCGTCAACTGGAGCGTCCTGATCATCTTCCTGCTGATCGCCTGGGGCCTGTCCGCCGGCCGGTTCCCCGCCGCCTACCCCGGGCACCCCTGGTGGGCCTACCTGCTCGCCGGGCTCAGCGCGGCCGTGGTGTTCTTCCTCGGGCTGCTGGCCCACGAGCTGTCCCACGCCGTCGTCGCCCGGCGCAACGGCCTGGGGGTGGAGGGCATCACGCTGTGGCTGTTCGGCGGCGTGGCCAGGCTGGAGGGGCAGGCCCGCACCCCCGGCGCGGAGCTGCGCATCGCCGGCGTGGGCCCGTTGGTCAGCCTCCTGATCGGGGCCGCGTTCGCGGTCGTGGCCGCGGCGCTGGCGGCGTTCGGACAGTCCGGGCTGGTGTTCGGCACCCTCGCCTGGCTGGCCGGGATCAACATCGTGCTGGCGCTGTTCAACTCCCTGCCGGCACTGCCCCTGGACGGCGGCCGGCTGCTGCTGGCCGCGCTGTGGAAGTGGCGCGGCGACCGTACCCGGGCGGCGGTCGCCGCCGCCGGCGCCGGCCGCCTGCTCAGCGTGCTGCTCATCGGCCTGGGCCTCTGGCTGTTCATCACCGGGGCGGCGCTGGGTGGGCTGTGGCTGGCGCTCATCGGCTGGTTCCTGTTCACCGTCGCCGGCGCCGAGCAGCGGCAGGCGCGGCTCAGCGGCACGCTGGGTGGGCTGCGGGTGCGCGACGTGATGTCCCCGGAGCCGATCACCGTCCCGGGCGACCTCAGCGTCGCCGAGTTCATCGACCGGCACCTGTGGGGCTCCCGGCACTCGGCGTTTCCGCTCGTGGACGGCGGTCGCCCGGTGGGTCTGGTCACCCTCACCCGGATCAAGCAGGTGCCGGTCGAGCGCCGCGGCACCGTCCCGCTGCGCGACGTCGCCTGCGCGCCGCCGGAGGTGCCGCTGGCCTCCCCCCACGAGCCGGTCGCCGACCTGCTGCCCCGGCTGAGCGCCTGCGCGGACGGACGGGCGCTGGTGACCAGCGCCGACGGCCAGCTGGTGGGCATCGTCACCCCCACGGACATCAGCCGCGCGGTGCAGCTGGCGTCACTGCGCGAGCGGGCCGCGGCCGCGGGCGCGTAGCGCCGGCAGGCGATGCGCGGGTGACCGCACGGCGAACCTTCGGCGTGCGGTCACCCGGCTGTCACACGGAGGTGGGGCCGGGGCTACGACGCACCGCCACCGTCGGGGCACACCCCGTGCCCCTCGGAGGCTCCCGTGCTGTACTCCCGGACCGAACGCCGTCGGACCAGACCACAAGCGACAGTGCGCCGCCGCGCCGCCGCCCTCGCCGCCGCAGTCGGCTGCGCCGTGCTGGCGGCGGTCCTGCCGGCGCCACAGCCGGCCGCCGCGGCGCCGCCCAACATCCCGTCGACGTCCACCGCCCAGGCCGAGCTGGCCGCCCTCACCGTGGCGGCGGAGGGCTCGTTGACCGGCTACTCGCGCGACCTGTTCCCGCACTGGAGCACCGTCAGCGGCGCCTGCAACACCCGGGAGACGGTGCTCAAGCGCGACGGCACCGGTGTCGTCACCGACAGCTCCTGCGCCGCCGTGTCGGGCAGCTGGTACAGCCCGTACGACGGGGCGACCTGGACGGCGGCCTCCGACGTCGACATCGACCACGTCGTGGCGCTGGCCGAGGCGTGGCGCTCCGGGGCCAGCTCGTGGACGACCAGCAGACGGCAGGCGTTCGCCAACGACCTGACCCGCCCGCAGCTCGTCGCGGTGACCGACGACGTGAACCAGGCCAAGGGCGACAAGGACCCGGCGAGCTGGCAGCCGCCGCGGTCGTCGTACCGCTGCACCTACGCCAAGATGTGGATCCGGTCGAAGTACTACTGGGGCCTGACCGCGCAGCCGGCGGAGAAGTCCGCGCTGCAGGACATGCTCCAGTCCTGCCCGGCCTGAGCCGGCGCCGGGCCGGCAGCGGCGGCGCGCGGGCGGCGGCGCCCCACCGGCGACCCTCGCCCGCGCGGCGGGCGGCCGTGCGGCGGCGGCCCGGCCCGCGCGGCGGTACGGCAGCGGCCCGGCCCGCGCCCTACGGCGGTGACCCGGCCCGCACGGCGGTGCGGCGGCCGCCGGGGAGTCCGCCGGTACGCTGGCGCCATGGAGCACTGTGCCGAGTGCGGGTTCGTCTACTCCAGCGTCGCCGCCGACGCGCTGCCCGGCCGGATCCTCGCACTACCGGCGCAGTACGCCACCGCCCTGAACGCGGTGACGCAGCCGCGCCGGCGGCCCGCCGAGGGGGTGTGGTCGGCGCTGGAGTACACCTGCCACGTCCGCGACGTGCTGCGCGTCCAGGGGCAGCGGCTGGCGCTGGCGCTGCGCGTCGACGAGCCGGAGTTCGCCCCGATGGGGCGGGAGGAGCGAGCCGTCACGGAGGCGTACAACGCGCAGGACCCGGCCGCGGTCCTGGCCGAGCTGGCCGCCGCCGCCGACGACCTGGCCGCCGCGTTCGGCGCGCTCGGCCCGGCGGAGCTGGCCCGCACCGGCGTCTACCCCTGGCCGGAGCCGGCGGCCCGGACCGTGCTGTGGCTGGGCCGGCACACCGTCCACGAGGGAGTGCACCACCTGATGGACCTCCACCGCGCCGCCCAAACGTGACCGACCCGCGCCGGGCGGCCGCCCGCGGAGGCGTCAGCCGCCCGCGGAGGTGTCAGCCGGCGCGGTGCCAGCGGAAGCGGATCCGCGTGCCGGGCCGCGCCTGCGCCACCAGCCAGAGATCCCCGGGATGGACCACGCCGACGACCGGGTAGCCCCCGGTCGTCGGGTGGTCGGCGAGGAACACGATCGGCTCGCCGCCGGGCGGCACCTGCACGGCGCCGCGGACCACCCCCTCGCTGGGCAGCCCCGCGCCACGCCGGGCGGTCAGCCGCGGCCCGGCCAGCCGGACGCCGACCCGATCGGCCGCCGGCGTCACCCGGTAGGCTCCCCCGACCAGGTCGGCCAGCGACCCGGGTCCGAACCAGTCGTCCCGCGGCCCGGGAACCAGCCGCAGCGCGGCCGGCTCCGGCACGCACGGCTGCGGCGCGACGTCGATCGGGGCCGGGGCGGCCCGGGCGGCGCCGAGCGGCACGACCGCACCGGCGCGCAGCACGGGCGGGCCCAGCCCGCCGAGGGTGTCGGTGGACCGGCTGCCCAGCTCCGGCGCGACGTCGATGCCACCGGCCACCGCCAGGTAGCTGCGCACGCCCGCCACCGCCGGCCCGACCGACACCACGGCGCCCGCCGGGGCGTACTGCGCGCAGCATCCCCCGGCGGGTCGGCCGGCGATCTGGACCGGTGCCGGCGCCCCGGTCACCGCCACCCACCGCCCGGCGGCCAGCCGCACGTCCACGCCCAGCAACGTGGTCTCGATGGCGGCCAGGCCCTCCGGGTTCCCGACGAGCCGGTTGGCCAGGCGCAGCGCGTCCGGGTCGGCCGCGCCGGAGCGCGGCACGCCGAGGTGGGCCAGGCCGGGACGGCCCAGGTCCTGCACCGTGCTGAGCAGCCCGGCCCGCACCACCTCCAGCGTCGGGGCGCTCACCACGGCTCCGGCACGAACCGCACCCGGGTGCCCGGGGTGAGCAGCGCCGGCTCGGCCCGCCGCGGGTCCCACAGCCGCACCGCGGTGCGCCCGAGGATCCGCCAGCCACCGGGCGACGGGCGCGGGTAGATCCCGGTGTACTCCTCCGCCACCGCGACCGCGCCGGCCGGCACCGCCGCCCGGGGCGTGGCCAGGCGAGGCACCCGCAGCGCGGCCGGCAGGCCAGCGAGGTACGCGAAGCCCGGCGCGAAGCCGCAGAAGGCCACGGTGGCGTCCGCGCCACTGTGCAGCGCGACCACCTCCCGCTCCGTCAGCCCGGTCAGCCGGGCCACGTCGGCCAGGTCGGCCCCGTCGTACCTCACCGGCACCGTGACCGACCGCGGCGGCGGCCCGTCCGCCCCGCGGGCCGGGTCCCACCGCGCCAGCAGCGCGGCCAGCGCCGACCGGGCCGGGCCCGGCGGCCGCGCGTCGACCAGCACCGTGCGGGCCCCCGGCACCAGGTCCACCACGCCCGGCAGCTCGCCCGCCGCCCGGCGGGCTACCAGGAAGCTGTGCAGGGCCGCCGGGGAGGCGTCGGCGGGGACCTCGACCAGCCAGCCGGCCAGGCCGACGCGGCGCAGCCGGACCCCGGGCGGCGCCGCGGCGTGCGCCTCCGGGCCTGGTGCGCCGCCGGGCGGGGCGGTGTGCGCGGGC
>DATMJT010000085.1:0-3304 GCA_035553735.1 Pilimelia sp. | reverse complement strand
CGGGGGCCCCGCGCCCGGGGCGGCCGCTCGGCGCGACTGGACCCGGTACGCCACCACCCCCGTCCCCAGTGCGCCACCGCCCAGCGCGAGGACCAGGCCGAACACCAGGACCGGCCACGAATGGCGCGAGGCCGAGTCGTCGGTGTGGCCGTTGTCCGCCAGGAACTCCCCCGGCCGGTGGGGACCTACCCGCACCGACATGGGGCCGGGCGGGTCGGCGCAGCCGGTCGGGCCGGCGCACGGGATGGAGCCCTCGTGCGGCACGCCGGCGTACTCGTAGGAGATCCGCAGCATGTCGGTGCCGCGCGAGCCGCCCTTGCGGAAACTCCCCCCGGCCGTGACCGCGATCCCGTGCCGCGCCAACCGCTCCTTCCTGGCGGCCAGCGCCGTCGGGGACCGGACGACGCCCACGGCCAACGCCAACCCTCCGATCAGCGCGACGGTGGCCAGGACGGCTCCCAACACGGCGGCGCTACCGCCTCCCTTCACCAGCAGTGTCAGCCTTCGGCAGGTGCGGCGGGTGGTGGAGACCGCGGATAGCCAGGAGCGTCTGCCCATGCCGTCGACCCGATTCTCGGCGAGATCCGGCGGTGGCGGCTGGCCGGAGTCCAGAAGCGACGCGGGTGATCAGAGATTGCCGAGAATGCGGGTAACCGCGATTTCGATGACGACGCGCTGCGGGTTGGGGCGGGGCGGGCGGTAGCGCTCGGCGTACCGGCGCTCGGCCTCGACCACCGCGGCGGGTTCGGCGCGCACCCGGGCGCGGCCCTCCACGGTGACCCAGCGCCGGCCGTCGACCTGGGCCACCGCCACCGGAGCACCGTCGGGGCCGGCGGCTGCCACGTGCCGCGCCTTGCGCGAGCCGCCCGAGGTGATCACCCGGACCAGACCGGCGTCGGCGTCGTAGGTCGCTCCGACCGGTACGACGTGCGGCGTACCGTCCGGCCGCAGGGTGGTGAGCGTGGCCAGGTGCCGCTCCCGCCAGAAGGCGGCGAGGCGCTCGTCGCGCGGGTCGAGCCGGTGGTCGCGACGGCCCGGCGGGGCGCCGGACCGATCGAGGCCACGGGAGTCCCCCGCCCGTCCGCCGTCACTGCCGCTCATCGGCCGAGGGTATCGACCGGGTGGCCGACGGCGGCGTACCGGCCCCTGGCGCTGCAGCCGGTCGGCTACTAAAGTGAGTGTGCAACATAGTGATGTTGCATCATAGTTGAGGAGCGACAGCATGGTGACGGGCGAGGGGGCATGACCGACCAGAGCCGGTTCGAGGCGGCGCTCGACCAGGTCCTTGAGCTGGTCGTACTGCTCGGCGAGGACATGACCCAGAGCCTGGCGCGCGACCGGCTGACCGTGTCGCGCGCCCACGTACTGTGGGAGCTGGCCCGCCGCGGGCCGTCGACCCAGCGGGTGCTGGCCGACGCGCTGAAGGTCAGCGCCCGGACGGTGACGGGGCTGGTCGACGGGCTGGTGGCGACCGGCTTCGTGACCCGTGAGCCGCACCCGACGGACCGCCGGGCGACGCTGGTCACCGTCACGGAGCACGGCGCCCGGGTGACCGGCGCAATGCACGAGGGCCACCGGGAGCTGGCCGACCTGCTGTTCGCCGACATGCCGCGGCAGCGGTTCACGCACTTCGTGGCCGGGCTCGACGAGGTGTTGACCCGGCTGCGCGACCGCCTCGCCGAGGAGGCCCACCGGCACGACGCCCGCCGGCAGGAGGCCCGGTCGCGGGACACCCGCGCGCAGGAGGCCCACACCGACGCGCAGCGGACGGAGGCAGCCCCATGACCCACACGGAGCCCCCTCGCCAACGGATTACCCTCCCCTGGCTCGCCCGCCGGGCGTGGGAGTACGAGCTGGGTATGTGGCGCAGCCTCTACCACTGGGTGCTGCGCCGGCCGCCCACGACGGAGCCGGGGGCCACGGCGCACAGCTACCTGAGCGCCGTGGCGCCCATCCTGTGGACGTTCATCGTGCTGTCGGCGGTGGAGATTCCGATCTTCGAGCTGATCCTGCCCTGGGAGACCGTCCGCCGGGTCGTGCTCGTCCTGGGCATTTACGGGTTGCTCTGGATGATCGGACTGATGGCCAGCCTGCGGGTGCACCCGCACCTGGTCGGCCCGTCGGGACTGCGCATCCGGTACGGCATCTCGCTGGACGCCACGATCCCGTGGGACGCCGTGGCCGACCTGCGGGCGCGCTACCACACGCTGCCGAACGGCCGCTCGATCCGTACCGAGGAGACCGGGTCCGGCCGGATCCTGCACATCGCCACGGCCAACCAGACCGCGGTGGACATCACGCTGCGTCGACCGCTGTCGATTCCGCTGACCCGGGGCCCCAGCGCACCGGTCACCGAGCTACGGATCTACGCCGACGATCCGAAGGCGCTGGTCGCCCGCGCCAGGGAGCGCCTGGCGGCGACCCGCGAGCCCGGCGGAGCGCACGCGGCCTGACGGAGCTCCGAACGACATCGGCGGGCTCCTGGCTGATGTGCAGATCGTGCGGAACGCCGGCCCGCCGAGATCATCGCGGCGCCGGTGACCCGCCCGCACTGCACGAACGCTCCGTCGGCCTCGCCGGACCGCGTCGCCCACGCGGAGACGGGTTGAGGCTGGCGGCCGGGTCCTGGAAGACGGGCATGACACATCCGGGGCGCGGGTAGTCACGCCGGCGCCGACCACCGCCGCCTGCCGACGGAGCCCGCGCCCGGATCCGCGCCTCGGGCGGCGCAGCCGGGGCACCGGGCGGCCAGGCCGGGTCCGCCCCCGCATGAGGTGCCAGCCGTAGGCGTTGGCGGAGGCCCCGTGCCCCTCCCCCGCCTGCTCGGCCGTAGCGTACGGCTGTTATCCGACCTCGATAACAGCCGTACGCTACGGCTGACGGACCGACCACCGGCCCGAGACGCTGCGGTTCACGTGCGAACCGTCCGGACCCGGGACGACGCCAGACCGGCAAGCGGCAGAACATCCCGCCGCGAACAAGCGCGGGGGCGCCGCGTGCAGGGCGGCGAGGCCGAGGGGTCAAGCAGCTACGTACCCTGGCCGGGCCGGCGGTGGCCACGGACTGTAGGTCACGGCGGCGTCACGGGACGGGCATCCGCTGGCACAGCGTGGCCGCCAAGCCGAGGCCGGTACGCCGCGGGGCCCGCGGCGCAGCGGCCTGCGTCCTTGACGCTACCGGCGCTGACTCCCGCGGGTACGGCGCAATTGTGGCGCCGACGGCCGCGTGCAGCACGATGGCGGCGTCGACGAGCGCTAACGAAGCGATGGCGGCGCCGGCGACCCCCGGGCGGGACCCGGGCGGG
>DATMJT010000084.1:0-2192 GCA_035553735.1 Pilimelia sp. | reverse complement strand
GACCACGCCGACGATCACGGCTTCCACCAGCACGGCACCGGTCACCTGCGTCCAACTGGCGCTGTTCCGGGCCATGGGCGCCAGTTGGACGCAGGTGACCGGTGCCGTGCTGGTGGAAGCCGTGATCGTCGGCGTGGTCGGCGCCACGCTGGGGCTGCTGGCCGGCGTCGGGCTCGGCGCGGCCGGCAGCGCCGCGCTGACCAACCTGATGGACCTGCGCCTGCCGGGCAGCGGGCTGGCGGTGAGCACCTGGACCGTCGTGCTGGCGTACGGGGTGGGCGTGCTGGTGACCGTGCTGGCCGCGTTCATCCCCGCGGTGCGCGCCTCCGCCGTGCCGCCCCTGGCGGCGATGCGCGACGTGGTCCGCCCCGACAAGTCGCTGGTCGGCGTGTCCGTGCTGGGCGCCTGCTTCCTGCTGCCCGGGCTGGCGCTGGCCGGGCTGACCGCGCTCGGGCAACCGTTCTGGCTGCTGGCGCTCGGCGTGCCGCTGGCCTTCGTCGGCACGGCGCTGCTGGCCCCGCTGCTGGCCCGGCCGGTCGCCGGGCTGGTGGGCCGGGCGCTGTCCTGGGGGACCAGCGGGACCCTCGGCGTGCGCAACACCCTGCGCAACCCGCGCCGCACCGCGGTGACCGCCATCGCGCTGATGATCGGCGTGGCGCTGGTCAGCGGCGTGAGCGTGGTCGGGGCGTCGTTCAAGGCAACCGTGCAGAGCCTGGTCACCTCGTCGTTCGGCCCCGAGATCGTGATGCAGACCAACTTCCAGAGCCCACCGGACGGCACCACCGGCTTCGACCCGCGCCGGCTGGAGCAGGTCCGGGCGCTGCCCGGGGTGACCCGCGCCGAGCCGCTGCACCTCACGGTGGCCACCGTGCAGGGCACGCCGAACCAGTTCGTCGGCGCCGGCAACCTGCCCGCCATCAAGGAGATGTTCGCCCTGGAGACCGCCGGCGGGCAGCTGCGCGCGCTGGGCCCCGGTGAGCTGGCCGTGGACGCCAACACCGCCGACGGGCTGGGCTGGAAGGTGGGCGACCAGGCGCGGATCACCCTGCCCAAGGGCGGCTCGCGCACGTACACCGTGGTGGGGCTCTACGAGACCACGCCGCTGGTGCAGGGTGTCTTCCTGGGCCTGGACGCGGTCAGCTCCTTCGCCGGGCCGCTCGCCGCACAGGGCTACGTGGAGCTGGCCGACGACGCCGACACCGACGCCGTGCGGGCCGAGGTGGAGCGGCTCATGTCGGACTACCCGCTGGTCACCGTCGGAGACCGGGGCGACATGATCGACCAGGCCAACGCGTTCATCGACATCGCGCTGGGCATCGTGTCGGTGCTGCTCGCGGTCGCGATCCTCATCGCGTTCCTGGGCATCCTGAACACCCTGCTGCTCAGCGTCTTCGAGCGGATCCGGGAGCTGGGCCTGCTGCGCGCGGTCGGGCTGGGCCGCGGCGGCGTGGTGCGGATGATCGGCGTGGAGTCCGTGCTGATCGCGGTCTTCGGCTGCCTGCTCGGCATCGCGCTCGGGGTGGCGCTGGGGGCGGTCGCCACGGCCGCGCTCATCGAGCGGGATTTGGTCTCCACGGTCACGCTGCCCTGGCTCAACCTGGCCGCCCTGGTCGTGGCCGCCGTGGTGGCCGGGTTGGTCGCCGCGCTGTGGCCGGCGGTGCGCGCGGCCCGGCTCAACGTGCTGGAGGCCATCGCGTACGAGTGACCCGTCGGCGCGCAACTCCCCCGGCGCGTGGCGCACCGGGGGAGTTGCGCGCGTCGGCCCGCCGGGCCGGTGTCAGGGTTGCCCCTGACCTGGCCCTCGGGGCGACCCGCAGAAGGAAATCCGCGTCGAGATCCGCTTTTCGGCCGAGGTGACGCCCGAGCGCCCCGCGCACCATGAACACGCGGCCGGGCGATCCGCCCGGCCGTCCACGGACCGACGCAGGGAGACGACAGTGACGGCGACGGTAGCGACAGCGGTCGCGGCCCGCGCAACAGACGTGTGGAAGGTGTACGGCGCGGGGGAGGCCCAGGTCGTCGCGCTGCGCGGGGTGAGCGTCGAGTTCACCCGCGGCCGGTTCACCGCGATCATGGGACCGTCCGGATCCGGCAAGTCCACCCTCATGCACTGCCTCGCCGGCCTCGACACCGTCACCCGCGGCCAGGTCCACGTCGGCGACACCAACATCACCGGACTCGGCGACGCCGGA
>DATMJT010000083.1:0-4766 GCA_035553735.1 Pilimelia sp. | reverse complement strand
GGACCGAGCAGATCCCGGTCGCGGTGGCGCCCGCGCCCACCCTCGACGGCCCGACGTCATTCATGGAGCCCGCGGCGGGCGGCCCCGGGCCGGGCGGTGAACAGCCGTGGTCGGCCGTCCGCGCGGTCCGGAACCGCCCACCGCGACGGGCGGCGCTGCAGCTCAAGCGGCTGGACCCGTGGTCGGTGCTGAAACTGGCACTCGTGCTCGCGGCGGTGCTGTTCCTCATCTGGCTGGTGGCCGTCGGCGTGCTGTACGGCGTGCTGGACGGCATGGGTGTCTGGGACCGTTTGAACGGCACCTACTCCGACCTCGTCTCCGGTGACAGCCCGTCAGGCGGCGCCCTGATCAGCGCCGGCCGGGTGTTCGCCATCGCCGCCGTCGTCGGCGCGGTCAACAGCCTGCTGTTCGCCGTGGTGATGACGGTCGGCGCGTTCGTCTACAACGTGTCTGCCGAGCTCGTCGGCGGCATCGAGGTGACGCTGTCCGAGCGCGATTGAGGCACGAGGGATGTTCCTGGGCAAGGCGCAGTGCACCGGACAGGTCCGACTGCTTGGCGCCCACATCAGCGGCCAGCTGAACTGCACCGAGGCCACCTTCACCAACCCCGCCGGCTACGCCCTGAACGCCGAGCGGCTGGTCGTGGACACCGACATGTTCCTGCGCAAGGCGCAGTGCACCGGACAGGTCCGACTGCTAGGCGCCCACATCAGCGGCCAGCTGAGCTGCATCGAGGCGGTGCTGAGCAACCCTCCTGGGAAGGCGCTGGTCGCCGACGGGCTGGTCGTGGTCACCGATATGGTCATGGCAAGAGCGCAGTGAGCCTTTGCCAACCTGGCTCAGCTGGCGATGATCAGCGTCTGGACGGCTCGGATGAGGGTGGTGGCGCCGCTGGGGCTGGAGCGGATCTTGCGGAGGATCTTCCAGTTCTTGAGCTGGGCGTTGGCCCGCTCCCTGGACCGTTCCCGATCTTGTAGACACCCGGTCGTAGACTGCCGCTGATCGCAGCGGAGGGAATCGCGTGGCGACACGCCGACACTTCACCCAGGAGTACAAGGATCAGGCCGTTAGCCTCGTCCTCGATTCGGGCCGATCAATCGTCGAGGTGGCGAACAGTATCGGCGTCCACGAGATGACGTTGGGTAAATGGGTGAAGAAAGCACGTGAGTCCGGTCGGGTTCCCGACTCGGATCTGTCCGAGCCCGAGCGGGCCGAGCTGGAACGGCTCCGCAAGGAGAACGCCGTACTGCGAATGGAGCGGGACTTCGCAAAAAAAGTGGCGACCTGGTTCGCGAAGGAACAGCCGTGAAGTACGCGGCGATCGCGGACTGGGCGCCCGACAAGCAGTTCCCGGTCACGTTCATGTGCGCCCAGCTCGGCGTGGCACGGCAGGGCTACTACCGGTGGCTGAGCAGCGGGCCCAGCGAGCGCGAGCGCACCGACGCCGAGCTCACCTCCCAGATCCGGGAGATCCACCGCGAGCTGCATGGTCATCCCGGCGTGCGCCGGGTCTGGGCCGAGCTGGTCGTGCGCGGTGTCCGGGCCGCCCGCAAACGGGTCTGGCGCCTGATGCGCGCCGCCGGCCTGCAGGGACGTCATCCCCGAGCGTGGAAGAAGACCACCGTCGCAGGCCTGCGGCCCATCGATGCCCCGGATCTGATCGGGCAGGACTTCACCGCCGATCGGCCCGACACCCGCTGGTGCGGCGACATCACCTACGTGCAGACCGTCGACGGCTGGGTCTACACCGCGACCGTGATCGACCTGCACTCGCGCAAGGTCGTCGGCTACGCCGTGGCCGATCACCTGCGGACCAGCCTGATCATCGAGGCGCTCGCCGCCGCTCTCGTGACTCGCCGGCCCCCGAAAGGCGTGATCTTCCACAGCGACCGCGGCTGCCAATACACCAGCCGAGAATTCACCGACTTCTGCACCGAGAACGGTGTCGCCCGGTCTATGGGTCGACGCGCCACCTGTTTCGATAACGCGGTCGCCGAGTCGTTCTTCGCGACCTACAAGAAGGAACTCATCCACACCCGGCCATGGAACGACGCCCTCGAGGTACGGCAGCACACATTCCTGTGGATCGAGGGTTACTACAACCGTCGCCGGCGACACTCCACGCTCGCCTACTTGACACCACTCGAATACGAGCTAGGATTCAGGAAACTAACCGACTTGGCAGCCTAAATCGGTGTCAATGAAATCGGGAACACTCCAGAAGGTGACGGCGTGGAGCCGGTCGAGTTCGCGGCGGATGTGGTGCCAGGTCTGGCCGGTGGTGGTCTCGACAGGGCCCAGGCAAAGTCGCGATGAGTGGGTGCTGACCTGCGGCGACACGCGGGTGTAGGGACGGGTGCGGGCACGGACCCGGCGTGATCATGAGGGTGTCGAAGTCCTTGATCACGTCAGGAAGCCCGTGCCCGCGTTGTCAGTGTCCCCGATCGTTGCTGCCCTGGACCACGTGGAGGTTGACCACGATGCGGTGAGCGCCGCGCCGGTGGCCGGGTTGGTGGTGTTGTCGCTGGTCGAGGCCCTGGCGCAGGTGCCGGATCCACGAAAGGCGCGCGGGGTCCGCCACGGCGTGCTCGCGGTGCTGGTGCTCGCGGCGTGCGCGGTGCTGACCGGGGCGCGCTCGTTCGCCGCGGTCGCCGAGTACGCCCACGACACCGGTCACGCGGTGCTCGACGCGCTCGGGGTCGGCGCGGTGGTGCCGCACGAGTCGACCATCCGTCGGGTGCTGCAGGCCGTGGACGCGGCGGCGCTGGAGGCGGCGGTGCGTTCGTGGGTGTTGGCTCAGCTCGACGCGCGACCAGCGCCGGCGGGCACCCCGCGGCGCGAGCAGCGCCGGGTGCTGGCCCTGGACGGCAAGACCCTGCGCGGCGCGCAGGTCCGGACCGGGCCCGACGCCAGCGAGGGCGACGGCGGCGAGGGCGACGGCGGGGCGAGCAGTTATCAGCCGCACCTGGTGTCGGTGCTCGACCAGGCCAGCGGCGCCGTGCTCGGCCAGGTCCAGATCGACGCCAAGGGCAGCGAGGTCGCCGCGTTCGCCACCGTGCTCGACGCACTCGACCTGACCGGCGTGCTGGTCACCGCGGATGCGCTGCACACCCAGCGCGGCCACGCCGACTACCTGCACCGCCGCGGCGGGCACTACCTGATGACGATCAAAGCCAACCAGCCGCGGCTGCTGGCGCGGGTGCGCGCGCTGCCCTGGGCCCAGATCGAGGTCGCCGCCCGCGAACGCGCCCGCGGGCACGGCCGGATCGAGACCCGCACCATCAGCGTGGTCAGCCTGCACCCGTGCCCCGACGCGTGCGGCGAGTTCTTCCCGCACGCCGCCCAGGCCATCAAGCTGGTGCGCCGACGCCGCCCGCTGCGCCCGGGCGGGCGGTGGAAGACCGTGACGGTCTACGCGATCACCAGCCTGACCGGCTTCGACGCCGACCCGGGTCTGCTCGCACGCTGGATCCGCGGGCACTGGGGCATCGAGAACCGGCTGCACTGGGTCCGCGACGTCACCTTCGACGAGGACCGCTCCACCGTCCGCACCGGCCACGCACCCCACGTCATGGCCGCCTTGCGCAACCTCGCGATCACCACGCTGCGACTCGCAGGCGCCACCAACATCGCCGCCGCGCTCCGCCACCACGCCCGCGACCGCCTACGCCCACTGACCACCTACAAGATCACATGACGACTTTGCCGGGACCCTGACCGGGATGCCGGGCGGAATGATGATGAGCAGCGAAGACATGGCCAAGCTCGAGGGCTTATCGGGCAAGGACTTTGACCGTGAGTTCCTCACGATGATGACCGGCCACCACGAGACCGCCATCAACATGGCCCGGGCCGTGCAGGCCAACGGCCGCTACGAACCGACCAAGACCTTGGCCACCAACATCATCCGTAGTCAGACGGACGAGATCAACCAGATGACCGAGCTGCTCAAGTCGATCTAATAGCCAGCCACTGCTCTGACCGGAAGGGGACAGTAGGCCTTGTCGCCAACGTTGTCCTCGGCCGCCCGGGTCGGCCTGGCCGGAGCGGCGGTGGTCGGGGTTGCCTTCGGTATGGCCCGGTACGCCTACGGTCTGACACTGCCTGACATCCGGCGGGAGCTGGGACTCTCCGAGCTGGTGCTCGGCCTGGTCGCCAGCGCTACGTTCGCCGGCTACCTGGCTGGTCTGCTGCTTACGGGGCCGCTCGCCACTCGCCGCGGCTCGCGCGCCCCGACGACCGTGGGCGGGGCCTGCGGCGCTCTGGGGGCGGTGATCGTCACGGTCGCACAGTCCCCTTGGTTGCTCGCCGTCGGTGCCGTCCTGGCCGGCAGCGCGGGCGGCTGGGTCTGGGCGCCCTACTCCGACATCGTGACGCGGACTGTGTCTTTGCGGCAGCAGCCGAGGGCGTTGGCGATCATCACGACCGGCACCAGCGGCGGACTGGTCGCGCTGGGTGGTCTGGCCGCCCTTGCCGCGCTGGGCTCATGGCGCCTGGTCTGGGGCGGCATCGCCTTCGCCGCCGTTGCTGCCGCCGTGGTGAACCTCCGGCTGGTGCCGAGAACCAGGCCAGCCCCACGCCCGGACGGGCGGCGCGACACCTCCTCACTGGTGAGAGCGCTGCGGGTTCCGGCCGCCTACTCCGTCGTCTACTTCGCGGTCATAGTCATCTACTTCACCTACGCCGCGGACGCCCTCCAGCGGGACGACCTCCCGGCGGCAGCCGTCCCGGCCCTCTACGCGGCCATCGGGAGCAATAGTCAATAC
>DATMJT010000082.1:0-7841 GCA_035553735.1 Pilimelia sp. | reverse complement strand
GGTCCGGGCCGGGCCGGGCGGCGGGCTCCGGATGCTCGGCGGCGGAGGCGGCGCGGATCCGCCCGCTCAGCTCCACCAGGCAGATGCTGGCCACCACGATCAGCCCGTCCACCGACAGCGGCAGCAGGTAGGGGGAGGTGCCGGTCTCGCCGTAGCGGGCGGCCACGGCCGCCATGTGCCAGTACGAGACCCAGGCGGCGATGCCGGCGATCGCCGCGGTGGCCACCCAGCGGGTGACGGCCAGGCCGCGCCGGTGCACCGGCACCCGGGAGATCAATTCCACCGTGAGCAGCAGCGCCAGCGGCGGCCACGCCGCGATCGCCTGGCTGATCGGGTTGGGTCGGGCGTGCAGCACATTGGCGGCCACCGATGCGGCGACGCCCAGGGTGAGGGTGGCGCGGACGGCCCATCGGACGCGGTGGAGCTGGGGGAGCGGCACCGGGAACTCCTTGCCTGTCGGCTTCCTCTCGACTCGCCGAGACCCACCCGGATGCGGTTCGCCCGGATCGCAGCCGGCCCGCGACGTCGATCTGGGTGGATCTCTCGGCTGCCCGTGCAGCCGCGCCCATCCTCGCCGGTGGGCCGCGTCGCTATCCGGGCAGGGTCAGTCTGCGCTCGGCCGGCACTGGGTACGGGGGCTTTTTCCGCAGCACCCACAGCGGGTTGCCGACGGCCACCACGGCCCGGTCCTTCGTGCGCACCTGCAACCGCAGGTAGCCGCCGGCGGCGGCCGGCGTCCAGCGGAACCGGTACCGCCCGCGCCGGAGCTCCGTGGCCGGCACGGCGGTCACCGTGGCCGACGGGGCGAGCCGGCGGGTGCCGGCCCGGTCGGCGAGCCCGCTGACGATCTCCAGGGTGGCGCCCCGGGGCAGGTCGGTGGCGAGCAGTTCGACGGGCACCGCCGTGACCCCGGCGACCGCGACCGCCCCCATGGCGCTCGCCGCGCCGACCCGGATGTCCAGGGCGCCCCGGTAGCGCGCCGGGTCCACGAACCAGGCGCTGCCGCGCCGCAGGGCGGCGACGAGGTCGGCCTTGTCGGTCGAGGGCGCCCACACATAGGTCAGCCGGTTCTCCTCGTGGCCGAACCAGTCCTTGCCGTCGTGGTCGTCGCTGGTGCCCACGGCGGTGACGAACAGCGCGTTGCGGGCGGCCACGTCGAGGACCCACAGCAGGTCCGGGTACGGCTCCCGGCCGAACTCCACGACGTCCACGCCCAGCGCGTTGCGCTTGACCATCAGTGCGGCGAGCGTCTCCCGCCTCTCGACGTCCAGCGGGTGGTTCCAGCAGACCACACCGCCGTGGCGGCGCAGGTACTCGACCATCGACGCGGCCAGGCGCGGGTCGTTGTCCCGGCGCGGCGGCGACGGGAAGGGCGGCAGCGTCTGGTCCCCGCCGAACCAGTTCAGGTGGCGGACCAGTGAGATCTCGTACGCGGGGTAGTGCGTCACGTCCGGGTACTCGGCACCGTAGCGCTCCAGCACCTCTGCCCGCAGCTGCTCCCCGGCCTGCCCCTGCCGGCGGGCCCGGTGGAACCGCAGCCGGTCGACGACGAAGCCGGCGGCGGCGCCGGACCCGGCCCCGGCGCCGAGCCGCAGCCGGACCAGGGAGTTGTCCTGGGCCACCAGATCCGGCCACAGCCGGGTCACGTCGGCGACCAGGTCCAGCGCCAGCCGGGTCCAGCGACCGGCCCGCGCCGGCACGTCCACCGTGCCGACCAGCCCCGCCGCGGTGTGCCGGACCTTGTCGGTTCCGCCGACCCGGTAGCGCAGCATGTAGCTGCCGGCCGGGCGGCCGGCGCGCGCCGGGTGGTACGACAGCTCCAGCTCCAGCAGCAGGACGGCGGCGGGCCCGGCCTGCTCCGGCAGCACGTCCAGGAAGAGCGAGGTGTCGGCGATGCAGGCGCGGTGGGTCAGATTCCAGGCCGCACCGGCGTACCACAGCGCGCCGCCGTAGGCGCCGCCGGTGACCGACAGCCGCAGGGCCCGGCCCGGCTCGTCGGCGGACCGGGGCTCGTCGACGAACTCGGCCGCGGTGGCCGCGGGGGTGCCCTCGACCGAGCTGACCCAGGTCCACTCCAGCTCGCCCTCGAGCTCGACGGGGCCGTCGAACCGGACCGCCTGCCGGTGGTCGTGGGCGGCGACCCGGAAGTCGTGGTCCGTCCACCAGATCACGTCCACCCGGTGCCGGCGGGCCTGGTGCAGGTGCGCCTCGTAGCTGGCGGTGCCCTCGCTGAAGGGCCCGTGGATGTGCAGTGCCATGCTCACCGGCCGCGGTGTGGCCGCGCGGGTCGCGGGGCCACCGCCTGCCGCGGTCGCGGTGGCACGGGCGGGCCCGGCCGGCAGGCCGGCGGCGACGGCGCCGCCGGCGGCGGCGAGCACCGTCCGGCGGGACAGGGCGGGAGTACGGGCCATCACTGCCTCCGGCGTGGACCGACCTGATACCCGGAGAGTCGCGCACGCCGGCGGTTCGTGCGGCGATTCCGGAAAAATACTCCCGTCCGACGCCGACGCCGACGCCCGGTCGGAGGATGTCAGCCGGTGGGCCGTCCGGCGCCGTCGCCGGGCAGGCTGGCCACGCCGCGGGGCAGGAAGCGGCGGCCCGTCACCCGCTCGGCGACGCCGGCGCGGTCCAGGTACGGCGTGATCCCGCCCAGGTGGAACGGCCAGCCGGCGCCCAGCAGCAGGCACAGGTCCACGTCGCGGGCGTCGCTCACCACGCCCTCGTCGAGCATCAGGCGGACCTCCTGTGCCAGCGCGGCCAGGGCCCGCTCGCGCACCTGCGCGCCGGTCAGCGGGGCATCGCCGGTCTCCAGCAGCGCGGCGACCTGCGGGTCCAGCGCGTCGTCCACCCACAGCGGCCGGTCGGCCTCGGCGATGCGGCGCAGGTTCTCGCTGCGGCCGAAGCGGTCGGGGAACGCCTCGTGCAGCCGCTGCGCCACGTGCCAGGCCACCGCGGGGCCGACCAGCTGCAGCAGCGGCAGCGGGCGCATGGGCAGCCCGAGCGGGTCCAGCGCCGTGTTGGCCACCTCCGGCGGGGTGCCGGCGTCGATCGCGGCGAACACCTCGCCCAGGAAGCGCATGAGCAGCCGGTTCACCACGAACGCCGGGGCGTCGGCCACCAGCACGGCGCTCTTGCGCAGCTGCCGGCCGACCGCGAAGGCCGTGGCCAGCGTGGCGGCGTCGGTGTGCGCGCCGCGCACGACTTCCAGCAGCGGCAGCACGGCGACCGGGTTGAAGAAGTGCAGCCCGACCACCCGCTCCGGGTGGGCCAGGTCGGCGGCCATGGCGCTCACCGACAGCGCGGAGGTGTTGGTGGCCAGCACCGCCTCGGGGCGCACGATCTTCTCCAGCTCGGCCCAGACCTGCTTCTTGACCGCCAGGTCCTCGTACACCGCCTCCAGCACCAGGTCCGCCTCGGCGAAGTCGGACCGGTCCACCGAGCCGCCCACCAGCGCCCGCAGCGTCGCGGCCGTGCCGGCGTCCAGGCGGCCCTTGGCGACCAGCTTGTCGATCTCCGCCCGGACCGTCGCCACGCCGCGGTCCACCCGCTCGGCGTCCAGGTCGGTGAGCACCACCGGCACCTTCAGCCGCCGGACGAACAGCAGCGCCAGCTGGGTGGCCATCAGCCCGGCGCCGACGATGCCCACCTTGGTGACCGGCCGGGCCAGCTCGGCCGGCGGCGCGCCGGCCGGTCGCTTGGCCCGGCGCTGCACCAGGTCGAAGGCGTACAGCCCGCTGCGCAGCTCCTCGGTCATCAGCAGGTCGGCCAGCGCCTCGTCCTCCAGCGCGGCGCCCTGCGGGTACGGGGTGTCGCGGGCCGCGGCGAGCAGCTCCAGCGCCCGGTACGCCGCCGGCACCGCGCCGTGCAGGCGCTCGTCGAGCTGGCGCCGGGCGAAGTACAGCACCCCGTCCCACATGTCGGGGTCGGCCTCGGGCCGGTCGACCCGCACCTCGCCGGACACCACCCCGGCGGCCCACTCCAGCGAGCGCTCCAGGAAGTCCGCCGGCTCCAGCAGCACGTCGGCCAGGCCCAGTTCGGCGGCCTGCGCCGGCTTGAGCATCCGGTTCTGGGTCAGCGGGTTCTGCAGGATGACCTGGGCCGCGCCGGCGACCCCGATCAACCGGGGCAGCAGCTGGGTGCCGCCCCAGCCGGGCACCAGGCCCAGCGAGACCTCGGGCAGCGCGAGCGCCCCGGCGCCGGCCGACAGGGTCCGGTAGTGGCAGTGCAGCGCCAGCTCCAGCCCGCCGCCCAGCGTCGCGCCGTTGAGGAAGGCGAAGGTCGGCACCGGGCTGTCCCGTAGGGCGCCGAACACCCGGTGGCCCAGCCGGCCCACCTCCAGCGCCCGCACCCGGTCGGTGACCGTGGGCAGGGCGCTCAGGTCGGCGCCGACGCAGAACACGTACGGCTTGCCGGTGACGGCGACGAACGCCGGCTCGGCGGCCAGCGCGGCGGCCACCGCCGCCTCCAGGTCGGCCAGCCCGGCGGCGCCCAGGGTGTTTGGCCTGCGGTGGTCCAGCCCGTTGTCCAGCGTGATCAGTGCCGCGGGGCGGTCCAGCCCGGGCACCGCGACCAGCCGCAGCAGGGACCGGGTGACCACCTCGCCGGTGTCGCCGCCGCCGCTCATCGCCGCCCCTCCCAGCTCGGGTTCTCCCAGATCACCGCGCCGCCCATGCCGATGCCGACGCACATCGCGGTCAGCCCGTAGCGCACCTCGGGGTGCTCGGCGAACTGCCGGGCGAGCTGGGTCATCAGCCGCACCCCGGAGGCGGCGAGCGGGTGGCCCAGCGCGATGGCGCCGCCCCAGGGGTTCACCCGGGGGTCGTCGTCGGCGATGCCGAAGTGCTCCAGGAAGGCGAGCACCTGCACCGCGAACGCCTCGTTGAGCTCGAACAGCCCGATGTCGTCGATGGACAGCCCGGCCAGCCGCAGCGCCCGCTCGGTGGCCGGGATCGGGCCGAGCCCCATCACCTCGGGCTCCACGCCGGCGTAGCCGTAGCTGACCAGCCGCATGGCGACCGGCAGCCCCAGCTCCCGGGCGACCTCCTCGGCGACGACCAGGCTGGCGGTGGCGCCGTCGTTGAGCCCGGCCGAGTTGCCGGCGGTCACCCGGCCATGCGGCCGGAAGGGCGTCCGCAGGGCGGCCAGCTGCTCCAGCGAGGTGTCCCGGGGCGCCTCGTCCAGGGTGGCCAGCCCCCAGGCCAGGGCCCCGTCCGCCGTCTCGTCCGCCGGCGCGCCGCGGGGCGCCGCCTCGCCGTGCGCCGCGGTGCCGGTGGCCGCGGCCGCTGCCGGTGCCGCGGCGGCGGACGCCGGCACCGGGTGGCGCACCGCGACGGTGACCAGGTCCGGCTGGATCCTGCCGTTGGCGTACGCCTTGGCGGTGCGCACCTGGGAGGCCAGCGCGAAGGCGTCCGCCCGCTGGCGGGTGATGCCCGGCAGCCGGTCGTGCAGGTTCTCCGCGGTGGCGCCCATGACCAGGGCGGAGGGGTCCACCAGGCGCTCGGCCAGGATGCGGGGGTTGGGGTCGACGCCCTCGCCCATCGGATGCCGGCCCATGTGCTCCACGCCGCCGGCGACGGCCACGTCGTACGCGCCGACCGCGATGCCCGCGGCCACCGTGGTGACCGCCGTCATGGCCCCGGCGCACATCCGGTCGATGGCGAAGCCGGGCACCGTCCGGGGCAGACCGGCCAGCAGCGCGGCGGTGCGCCCGATGGTCAGCCCCTGGTCGCCGGTCTGGGTGGTGGCGGCGATGGCGACCTCGTCCACCCGCGCCCCGGGCAGCTGCGGGTTGCGGCGCAGCAGCTCCCGCACGCAGCGGATGACGAGGTCGTCGGCGCGGGTGTGGGCGTACAGGCTGCCCGCCCGGCCGAACGGGGTGCGCAGGCCGTCGACGAAGACGACCTCGCGGACTTGTCGCGGCACGTGAGCCTCCTCGCGGGCGTGGTCCGTGGCCCAATGCTACCCGCCGGTAACACGGTGCCGGACCGCTGCGGCCGGGACCGCCCAGCGGCGGCCAGCGGCGGGCCGGGCGGCGGTCGCGGCCGGTCAGTGCCGGGCCGGCTCGGGCAGCGCCGCGGCCAGCTCGCCGGCGACCAGCCGGACCTGCCAGGCCCGCGCCCCGTAGGCGCGCAGCGCCTCGCCCACCGACGTCTCGGTGGCCTCCGCCGGCGGCGTCCAGGCCAGCCGGCGGACCGTGTCCGGGGTCACCAGGTTCTCCGGCGGCAGGTTCAGCGCGGCGGCCGTGCGGGTGACCACCTCCCGGCAGCGGGCCAGCCGCGCCGCGGCGACCGGGTCGCGCTCCGCCCAGCGGTGCGGCGGCGGCGGCCCGTCCAGCGGCGGGCTGGTCGGCAGGGCGTCGTCGGGCAGTCCCCGCGCGGCGGTCAGCGCGTCCAGCCACACCCGGGCCAGCCGCCGGCCGGAGCGCCCGCCGAAGCCGGGCAGGCTCACCAGCGCCCGCTCGTCCTGCGGGTCCGCCTCGGCGGCGGCGATGATCGCCGCGTCGGGCAGCACCCGCCCCGGCGCGGTGTCGCGCCGGGCGGCGATGTCGTCGCGGGCGTACCACAGCGCCCGGACCCGCGCCTGCGCCCGCGCCCCGCGGACCCGGTGGATGCCCGACGTGCGGCGCCACGGGTCCGGGCGCGGCCGCGGGGGCTGGACGCCCCACCGGACGAGGGCGGCGAACTCCTCCGCCGCCCAGTCCTGCTTGCCCTGGCGGGCCAGTTCGGCGGCGAGCGCGTCGCGCAGGTCGATCAGCAGCTCCACGTCCAGCGCGGCGTAGGCCAGCCAGGAGGCCGGCAGCGGCCGGGTGGACCAGTCGGCCGCCGAGTGGTGCTTCTCCAGGCTGAAGCCGAGTAGCTGCTCGGTCAGCGCGGCCAGCCCGACCCGCTCGAAGCCGGCGAGCCGCGCGGCCAGCTCGGTGTCGAACAGCCGGGTGGGGCGCAGGCCCAGCTCGGCGAGGCAGGGTAGGTCCTGGCTGGCCGCGTGCAGCACCCACTCGGCATCGGCCAGCGCCGCGTTCAGCGGGCTCAGGTCGGGCAGCGGCAGCGGGTCCACCAGCGCGGTGCCGGCGCCGGCGCGCCGCAGCTGCACCAGGTACGCACGCTGGCTGTAGCGGTAGCCCGAGGCGCGTTCGGCGTCCACGGCCACGGCGCCGCGGCCGGCTGCGAAGCGGGCCACGACGGCGGCCAGGTCGTCGTCGGTCTCGACGGGCGTGGGAGTGCCGTCCCGGGGAGCGGTGAGCGGAACGGGCCCGTCGGCCGCGGCCGTGGGCCGCGTCTCGGTCGATTCGTCCCTTTCAGGATGCGGCGCCACCCGACGGCCCTGCGGGGGTTCGTCGGTCACCCGACAACCGTACGGGGCCGCGCGCGCCGGTCCGCGCAGCCGTGCGTTCCGGCGCGTCGGCCGTACCGGCCGGCGCCGGGCACCGGCGCGACGTGCCCGCGGATCAGCCGTCAAGCCGGCGCCCACGTCGATTTCGGGGAAGACAGAATTTGCCCGGCGCAGGTACGTTGCACCCGGCCACGGTTCGCCGGCAGGCGAGGTCGTCCCGGGGTGGGACCGTGAGGCTCAGGGCTGTGGGGAGGCGTCGACTGATGACAACTGGGAGCGGCCCGGCGGGCGCGGGCCCGGCGTTCGGCCCGGCCGCGGCGCCGGGCGCCGCGGCGGCGCCCGGGCCGTCCGCGGAGGCCGGGGGGCCGGGCGGCGCCGCGGACCTGACGGTCCCGGCCGGGCCCGCCCCGGCGGGACCGGCCGGGTTCGGAGCGTCGGGGGCCGGACCCGCGGCGCCTCCGGCGCCCGCCGGAGCGTGGGGCCCGCCGACGCCCGCCGACGGCCCCGCGACC
>DATMJT010000081.1:0-2865 GCA_035553735.1 Pilimelia sp. | reverse complement strand
GGCGGTGGTGGCGCATCGGGAGGCGACACCGGCACGGCGCCGCGGCTGCGGCGCTCGCCGTGGCCCAACGACGGCGCCCCGGGCCGGTTGCGGGCCGTCCAACAAGTCGTATTCGCGGGCTTCGCCAGCAAAAGAGCCTGTTCAACCGGGCTTGCCGAACCCGTACGCTGAGGCCATGGGCATGCTGTGCGCGGTGAGTTTCTCCCGGTACGGCCGGCTGTACTACCTCGATCCGGGCCCGTTGCGCCCCGCGGTCGGTGAGCGGGTCCTGGTGCCCACCGAGGACGGACCGGTGGTGGCCGAGTGCATGTGGGCGGCCCAGTGGGTCACCGAGGAGACCAGCGGCTTTCCCCGGCTCGCCGGGCTGGCCACCGAGGAGGACCTGCGCCGGGACGAGGTGCTGCGCCGGCGCAAGGCGGAGGGCCGGGTGGCCGCGAAGCGGCTGATCCGCGAGCACGGGCTGCCGATGAAGGTCGTGGCGGTCGACCACGTCGCGGACCCCGCGTACGCCGGGCCGCGCACCACGGTCTACTTCACCGCCCCGCACCGGGTGGACTTCCGGGCGCTGGTGCGCGATCTCGGCGCCACGCTGCGCTGCCGGGTGGAGCTGCGTCAGCTGTCGGCCCGCGACTCCGCGCGGGTGCAGGGCGGCATCGGCTCCTGCGGGCGGGACCTGTGCTGCGCCACCTTCCTGACCGACTTCGAGGCCGTGACGATCCGGATGGTCAAGGACCAGGACCTGCCGCTCAACCCGCTGCGGATCTCCGGCGCCTGCGGTCGCCTGATGTGCTGCCTGAAGTACGAGCACCCGCTCTACCGGCAGTTCCAGGCCAGCGCGCCGGCGGTGGGCGCCCGGGTCACCACCCCGCAGGGCGAGGGGCGCGTGGTGGGGCACAGCGTGCCCCGCGACGCGGTGGTGGTCCGGCTGGACGCCGACGGATCGCGGTGCCAGTGCTCCCGGGCGTCCGTCTGCGGCCCCCGGCAGGCGTACGAGGACCGGCCGTCGACGTAGCGTCGGCGCCCCGGGCGGTGCGACGCGGCCGCGGGTCGGCCAGCAGCCGCGCGTGACAACCGGCCGGCGCCGCCGGACGCGGGGTGCGGACGGGTGCGGCCGCGCGGGGGTGGGCGGCGCAGCGGTCCTCAGGGGCGGATCACCACGGGCGGCTCCGCGGGCCGCACGGTCAGCGGCTCCGCCGGCTCCAGCCAGGGCGCGTCGGCCTCGCCCTGCGGGTGGGGGCGCCAGCGGCGGCAGACCCGGTCCACCGCGACCGGGTGCAGCGTCAGGGTGCCGTCCGCCGCGATGTGCAGCCGCAGGAACGCCTTGGCGTCCTCGATCCCCTGACCCGCGTACAGCTCGTTGACGTTGACCCCGAACGCCCCGGCCAGCAGCAGGTAGCCGGCCGCCAGCTCGGTGGCGGCGAAGCCGGCCACCGGCCCGTACAGGACGGCCGCCGCCACCAGCGGCAGCGGCCAGGGCCAGTCCCCGAACGGCAGGTTCACCCAGGCCCAGGTGCCCAGCACCGCCAGCCCGACGTGCGCCAAGCCGTGGGCCACCCCGAGCAGTCCGCTGCGCACGTGCCGCTTGCCGGCGGCGGTCGGCGGCCGGGCGAACAGGAACGCCGCCACCAGGGTCACCGTCAGCATGATGCCCACCGGGATGCTGAACAGCCGCTGTTCGGCACCGGTGGGCCGGTCGCCCACGACCCCCGCCATGGCCAGCATGAGCAGCGTGTGCGCGGTGCCGAGCAGGCCGGCGAAGCCGGGGTTGCGCCACGGCAGCCGGGCGAACACCCCCCACGCGAGGCGGCGGGACCGCGCGGGCTCCGGGTACCGGGCGGCCAGCCGGTACTCCCGGCTGGGGCTCGCCTTGCGGATCATGGTGTCCGCCGGGGGGACGGTGATCCGCGGCGGCAGGTGGTGCGTGGCGGACAGGTACGCGCCGCCCCCGCCACAGGTGACCAGGTGCCGGTCCGGGCCCGCGTACCGGGCGTAGTGGTGCAGGTCGCCGGCCACCACGAGGCGGACCTGGGCGCCCGTGGGGGCCACCACGGTACGGATGAAGTAGTCGACGGAGCCGTACGCCTCTGGCCGGTCGACGGCCTTCACCCAGCTCGGCTCCGGCACCACCAGGATGATCCGGTGCTCCGGCCGCAGCCGCCGGGCCGCCCGCTCGAAGTACAGCAGCTGAGGATCGTCCAAGTAGGACCCGGCCTGGCCGTCGAGGCCGTAGAGCCACCAGCCGGCGGGCAGCTGCACCGCGAAGTAGGACCGGGACTGCTCGATCCGCCAGCCGCCGATGTTGTCCGACTTCACCCGCACGAAGAGGCGCAGGAACGCGGTCAGGCCGTCGTACCAGTCGTGGTTGCCGGGGATGGCGTACAGCGTGGGCTGCGCGCTGCCGCGGGGCGGGCACGGCAGGGCCGCCGCGTACGGGCCCTTGCAGCGGTCCTGGTACGCCTCCATGTTGGCGGTCGGGTACACCTGGTCGCCGCCCATCACCAGCACCCGCCCGCGGGGCAGCCGCCGCCCCTCCACCGTCAGGTGGGGCTGGGCCAGCAGGTACGCCACGGAGTAGGTGGCGTTGAACCCGTCACCGAGGTCCGCGACGTAGTCCAGCCACAGCTCGCCGTCGGTGCCCGGCTCGTGGTGGATGGTCGACGGCAGCGAGTTCTGCAGCTCCCGCTTGTCCAGGTAGGCGCCGAACAGCGTGGCGAGCAGCGCCCGCAGCCCCGTACTCAGCAGCAGTAGCGGACCCAGCCAGCGCACCGGCGGCCGGGGGGTGAACCCCAGTTCCCGGGGGTCGGTGGTGGTGGGCCGGCGACGCACCGTCGGGTGCGCCTCGACCGGAACGGCGTCGTCCTGCGT
>DATMJT010000080.1:0-2845 GCA_035553735.1 Pilimelia sp. | reverse complement strand
CGGTCGAGGTGCTGCTGCGGGCCGACGAGTCCGCGGTCGCGGACCGCGATCGCCACCGCGGACTCGTCGGCCCGCAGCAGCACCTCGACCGGCCTGCCCTCGGCGTGCTCGACCGCGTTGCCGACCAGGTTGCGCAGCACCCGCTCCACCCGTCGCGGGTCCACCTCGGCGATCACCGGCTCGTCGGGCAGCCGTGCCAGCAGCTCGACCCCGGCCCGCAGGGCCAGGCTGCCGTAGCTGTCGACCACCCGGCGCACCAGCGGCGGCAGGTCGGTGGGCTCCGCGTCCAGCATCGCGAACCCGGCGTCGAACCGGCTGATCTCCAACAGGTCGGTCAGCAGGCTCTCGAACCGGTCCAGCTCGGCGTGCAGCAGCTCGGCGCTGCGGCCCACCGCGGGGTCGAAGGTCTCCCGCTCGGCGTAGATGAGGTCGGCGGCCATCCGGATCGTGGTCAACGGCGTGCGCAGCTCGTGCGACACGTCGGAGGTGAACCTGCGCTGCAGCCGGGACATCTCCTCCAGCCGGGAGATCTGCCGCTGCAGGTTGCCGGCCATCTGGTTGAAGGAGGCGGCCAGCAGCGCGAGGTCGTCCTCGCCCTGCACCACCATGCGCTGGTCGAGCAGGCCGGCGCTGAGCCGCTGGGCGGTCCGGGCCGCGACCCGCACCGGCCTGACCACGAGCCGGGTGACCAGGCTGGCCAGCACGGCGAGCAGCACGACCAGTGCCGCGCCGGTGAGCAGCACGGTGGTCTGCAGCTGGGTGGCGACCGCGTCGGCGGTGGTCAGCGGCACGAGGTAGTACAGCTCCACCTGGCCGAACCGGGCCGGCACGGGGGCGCCGTACACCAGGTACTTCACCGGGCCGGTGCCGTTCAGGTCGCCCGTGCGGATCTGCGAGGCCGGATAGCCACCGGCGACCGTGCCGGACAGCTCCTCGGTCAGCAGCGGGCGCACGTCCACCGGCGCGGAGGCCACCACGTCGATGCCGCGCAGGCCGCGGGCGGTGAAGGCCACCACCACCCCGCTGCCCTGCTCCGGCCGCCCGGCCAGATTGATCACCGTGCTGTTCAGCGTGCCGCGGATGCCGTGGTCGCCGGGCTGCCCGTGCACGCTGAGCTGCTGCCCGGCGTACGAGACCCCGGTCTTGACCTGGGCCTCGACGTCGGAGCGGGTGCCCTCCACCAGGATCGCGGCGCTGCGCTCGGCGACCAGGAACCCGAACGCGCCGATCGGCACGCTCGCCGCCAGCAGCGTGATGCTCACCATCCGGAACTGCAGGGAGCGCCGCCAGGCCATCCGCACCGCCGCGGTGGCGCCGCCGAGGCGACGGCCCACGCGCCGCCAGCCGGCCCGCGCGGCGCTGGCCGCGCGGGCGGCGTATGCGGAGCGCACGCTGGTCACCACGGCGCTGACCAGGCTATCCGGTGCCCGCCTTGTAGCCGACCCCGCGCACGGTCAGGATGATCTCCGGCCGCTCCGGATCCGGCTCGATCTTGGCGCGCAGCCGCTGGACGTGCACGTTGACCAACCGGGTGTCGGCGGCGTGCCGGTAGCCCCAGACCTGCTCCAGCAGCACCTCCCGGGTGAACACCTGGCGGGGCTTGCGGGCCAGCGCCACCAGCAGGTCGAACTCCAACGGGGTGAGCTTGACCTCCTCGCCGTCGCGGTTCACCGTGTGGGCCGGCACGTCGATGGTGATCTGGTTGCCCGGCGGGCCGATGGTGAGCACCTCCGGGGCGGCGTCCTCGCCGCGGCGCAGCCGGGCCCGCATGCGGGCCACCAGCTCCTTGGGCTTGAACGGCTTGACCACGTAGTCGTCGGCGCCGGACTCCAGGCCCAGCACCACGTCCACCGTGTCGCTCTTGGCCGTCAGCATCACGATCGGCAGGCCGGACTCGGCCCGGATCGCCCGGCACACGTCGATGCCGCTCATGCCCGGCAGCATCAGGTCGAGCAGCACGATGTCAGGTCGGTTCTCCCGGAAGGCGGCCAACGCCCGCTCCCCGTCGGCCACGAAGGAGGGCAGGAAGCCCTCGCTGCGCAGCACGATGCCGAGCATCTCCGCGAGGGCGGGATCGTCGTCCACCACTAGCACCCGGGCTCTCATGGGCTCCAATATCGCACTACCCCGGCGGGGCGCGGGGTCCGGCGTCGGGTGCGGCCCGGCGAGGCGGCGCGGCCGGGCGAAGCGGCCCGGTGACGGGTGCGGCGGCCTGCCCCGGCGCGGGCGACGGCGTGCCAGGATGAGCCGGTCGGCGATCATCGGGCGGCCCCGGGAGGTGAGTGATGCGGCACGACGGGCTGTCCGGGGCACTGCCGCTGCGTCCGCTCACGGCCGCGGAGCTGCTCGACTCCGCGGTGTGGCTGCTGCGCGGCCGGGCCACGGTGCTGCTGCCGGCGGCGGCGGTACTGGCCGGCGCGGAGCAGCTGCTCCTGCCGGCCTTCGACTGGGCGGCCCAGGATCCGCTCACGCTCACGGACTGGCTGCGTCAGTGCGCGGGGGTCGGGTGGGGAGCGTTCAGCATCGCCGTGCTGGGCGGTGTCGCCGCCCGGGCGGCCGGTGCCGCGGTGGTCGGTGCCCGCCTGCCGGACCGGGCGCCTGCGCACCGCCCGGTGGCCAGGGCGGCCGGGGTGTCCGCGCTGGCCGTGCTGATCGGCGCCGGCTGCGCCGTGGCGGCGTTCTTCACGCCGCTGGTGTGGCTGCCGGTGTACGCGCTGCTGGGCCTGGTGGTGCCGGTCTTCGTGGTGGACCGGGTGGGGCCGCTGCGGGCGCTGGGCCGGGGCCTGGCCCTGGCCACCCGGTCCACCACGAAGACCGGCACCACCAGGCCCAGCAGCGCGTACAC
>DATMJT010000079.1:0-3411 GCA_035553735.1 Pilimelia sp. | reverse complement strand
GCCCGGTGCTGGCCATCGACGCCGACATCAACCAGCACCTGGCCGTCGCGCTCGGCGCCGACGAAGAGCAGGCGGCCGCGCTGCCTCCGCTGGGCGAGCACCTGACCGAGATCAAGAGTTACCTGCGCGGGGGCAACCCGCGGATCCGGTCCGTGGAGACGATGGTCAAGACCACCCCGCCCGGCGCCGGCTCCCGGCTGCTGCGGGTGGTCGAGGACAACCCGGTGTACGCCGCCTGCGTGCGGCGGGTCGGCGGGATCCGGCTGGCGGTGACCGGCGCCTTCACCGAGGCCGACCTGGGCGTGGCGTGCTACCACTCCAAGGTCGGCGCCGTCGAGCTGCTGCTCAACCACCTGGTCGACGGCCCCGGTGAGTATGTGGTGGTGGACATGACCGCCGGCGCCGACTCGTTCGCCTCCGGGCTGTTCACCAGGTTCGACCGCACCTTCCTGGTGTGCGAGCCGACGGTGCGCAGCGTCGGCGTCTACCGGCAGTACGTCGGCTACGCCCGCGACTACGGCGTGGCCGTGTCGGTGGTCGGCAACAAGGTCGAGGAGGAGTCCGACATCGCGTTCCTGCGCGAGCACGTCGGTGCCGACCTGCTCGCCTGGGTGGGCCGCTCCGGCTTCGTCCGGGCCGCCGAGCGCGGCGAGCCGCGCCCCATCGAGGAGCTGGAGCCGGACAACCGGGCGGTGCTGGAGCGCATGGCGGCCACCGTCGACGCCACCGAGCAGGACTGGGCGGCGTTCACCAGGCACGCCCACGAGTTCCACCGCCGCAACGCCGTGGCCTGGGCCAACGCCCGGGCCGGCGAGGACCTGACCACGCAGATCGACCCGTCGTTCGCGCTGGGTCCGGCCGCACTGGCGACGCGGCCGGCACCGACCCGGGTACCGCAGGCCGCGGGCGTCGCCGCCGGCCCGGCCACGCCGGCGGACGACCACCGACCGGCAGTCCACACCGGACTGTCTTGAAGATAAGGGAGAAGCAGATGTCCCTCGACGTACCCACCGCGCTACTGGAACGGGCCGAGCGCGGCGAGGTCACCGACGCGGAGTTCGTCGACTGCGTGCGGACCTCGCTGCCGTACGCCTGGCAGACCATCAGCCAGGTGGTCGGCGACCTGCGCGACGCCGGCACCGACTTCGCCGACCACGAGGTGCCGCCGCCGAGCGAGGCCGAGCGCGGCCAGTTGCTGCGGGCGCTGGCCAGCGACGCCATCCGTGGCGGGCTGGAGCGGCACTTCGGGGTCAAGCTGGCCTTCCAGAACTGCCACCGGGTGGCCGCCTTCACCCCCTCCGGGGTGGACAGCGACCGTTACCGGGCGTTCATCTCCCCGCGCGGCCAGCTGCTCAACCAGTCCCCGGAGCTTCGTGACTGCTGAGCCCGACAGCGGGGCGGCCCGGGCGCCGGGCCGCCCCGCGGCCGCCCCGGGCCCCGCGGTCGACGTCTTCCTGCCCGCCGGGCAGTTCCCCGGCGCCTCCCACGGCGACGCCCTGCGGGCCGCCACGGCCTACGCGCAGGCCGCCGAGGCCGCCGGCTTCCACGGCGCGTGGCTGGCCGAACACCACTTCATCGGCTACGGGGTGTGCCCGTCGGCGGTGGCGTTCGCCGGCTACCTGCTGGGGCGCACCAGCCGGCTGCGGGTGGGCACCGCCGCGGCGATCCTGAGCAACCGGCACCCGGTGGCGCTGGCCGAGGAGGCGGTGCTGTTGGACGAGCTGTCCGGCGGCCGCTTCGACCTGGGCGTGGCCCGGGGTGGGCCGTGGGTGGACCTGGAGGTGTTCGGCACCGGTCCGGAGCGCCTCCACCCCGACGGCTTCGCCGAGGCGCTGGACCTGCTGACCGCCTGGCGCTCCGGCGCGGCGCGGATCGGCGGAGACGGGCCGCTGTTCCGGTTCCGCCCGGTGGCCGTGGTGCCCCGGCCCGCCGCGGCCCGGCCGGTGTGGGTGGCCGCCACCTCCGCGGGCACCGTCGAGCTGGCCGCGGCACGGGGCCTGCCGCTGCTGCTCGGCGTGCACGCCACCGACGCGGAGAAGAAGGACCTGCTCGACCGGTACGCCGACGCGGCGGCCCGGCACGGGCACGACCCGGCCGGCGTACCGCACGCCAGCGCGCACCTGGCGTACGTGGCGGACTGCGGGCGGCGGGCCGTCGACGACCTGCGCGCCGCGATGCCGGCCTGGCTGGCCACCACGGCGCAGTACGTGCGCCTGGACGGCACCGCCGGCCCGGCCCGCGACCTGGACGCCTACCTCGCGCACCTGCTGGAGATCCACCCGGTGGGCGACCCGGCCGAGTGCGTGGAGCGGCTCGCCGCGTCGCTGGCGGCCACCGGCGTGCGCCGGCTGCTGCTGATGGTGGAGGGCGCGGGTGATCCGGTCCGCACCACCGAGAGCATCGCCCGGCTGGGCGCCGAGGTGCTGCCCCTGCTGCGCTGACCCCGCCGCGCCGACCCGGCCGCGCTGGCCCTGCTGCGCCGACCCGGCCGCCGCCGGTCGGTCCGGGTCGCGCCGCGGACAGCGGACGCCGCCGCCGTCGCCGCCGCGGTCGGAGCGCGCCGGCCCGGACGGGCACGCGTTGACATGCAGCCGTGAGGCTGCATATAGTCTCAGGCAGCCTCACGGCTGCATATGGCATGGTGGCGGGATGGACGACGTGTTCCGGGCGCTGGCCGACCCGAATCGGCGCCGGCTGCTCGACAGTCTCAACGGTCGCAACGGCCAGACCCTCGGGGAGCTGTGCGCCGGCCTCGGGATCGCCCGACAGTCGGTCAGCAAGCACCTCGCGGTGCTGGAGACCGCCCACCTCGTCACCACGGTGCGACGCGGCCGGGAGAAGCTGCACTACCTCAACACCGAGCCCGTCAACGCGATCGCCGACCGGTGGATCAGCCGGTACCACCGCGGGCGCGCACGTGCTCTCGCCGACCTCAAGGCCGCATTGGAGGCCCCGCCCGTGACCGAGACGTCCTTCGTCTACACCACCTACGTCCGCACCACACCCCAGCGGCTCTGGCAGGCGCTGACCGACCCCGCCTTCACCAGCCGGTACTGGGGGGTCACCTTCGACACCGACTGGGTCGCGGGAGCCACCATGACGTGGCAGGAGAACGGGCGACGCACGGCCCACCCCGACCAGGTGGTCCTCGCCGCCGAGCCACCCCGCCGGCTGTCCTACACCTGGCACACGTTCACCCAGGAGTGGGCCGACGGCAACGGCTTCGACGCCGCCTTCCTGGACCGGGCGACCCGGGAGCGCCGGTCGAAGGTCACCTTCGACATCGAGCCGCACGGCGCGCTGGTCAAGCTGACCGTCACCCACGACGACTTCGACCCCGGCAGCGTGGTGCGGGAAACGGTCAGCCAGGGCTGGCCCATGCTGCTGTCCAGCCTCAAGACCATGCTGGAG
>DATMJT010000078.1:0-2365 GCA_035553735.1 Pilimelia sp. | reverse complement strand
ACGCCGGACCGGGCTGCGGCGGGGCGGGGCCGAGGGGGGCGGCCCCACCCACCCGCCGGTTGCCGTACGCTCGTACTGCTTGACCATGTCCCCGAGAGGAGCGCCGGCCGATGGCGAAGATCAAGGTAAACAACCCGGTCGTCGAGCTCGACGGCGACGAGATGACCCGGATCATCTGGAAGCAGATCCGTGACCAGCTGATCCTGCCGTACCTCGACGTCGAGCTGGAGTACTACGACCTGTCGATCCAGCACCGCGACGCCACCGACGACCAGGTGACCGTCGACGCGGCCAACGCCATCAAGCGGCACGGCGTGGGCGTCAAGTGCGCCACCATCACGCCGGACGAGGCGCGGGTGGAGGAGTTCGGCCTGAAGAAGATGTGGCGCTCGCCCAACGGGACCATCCGCAACATCCTCGGCGGGGTGGTGTTCCGTGAGCCGATCATCATGGCGAACGTGCCGCGGCTCGTGCCCGGCTGGACCAAGCCGATCGTGATCGGCCGGCACGCGCACGGCGACCAGTACAAGGCCACCGACTTCGTGGTGCCCGGGCCGGGCACGCTCACCATCACGTTCCAGCCGGCCGACGGCGGGGCCCCGATGGAGTTCAGCGTCGCCGACTTCCCCGGCGGCGGCGTGGCGATGGGCATGTACAACTTCGACGAGTCGATCCGCGACTTCGCCCGCGCGTCGTTCCGCTACGGGCTGGCCCGCAACTACCCGGTGTACCTGTCCACGAAGAACACCATCCTCAAGGCGTACGACGGGCGGTTCAAGGACCTGTTCGCCGAGGTCTTCGAGGCCGAGTTCAAGGCCGACTTCGACGCCGCCGGGCTGACCTACGAGCACCGGCTGATCGACGACATGGTGGCCGCCGCGCTCAAGTGGGAGGGCGGTTTCGTCTGGGCGTGCAAGAACTACGACGGTGACGTGCAGTCGGACACCGTCGCCCAGGGCTTCGGCTCGCTGGGCCTGATGACCAGCGTGCTGATGACCCCGGACGGCCGGACGGTGGAGGCCGAGGCCGCGCACGGCACGGTCACGCGGCACTACCGGCAGTGGCAGAAGGGCGAGAAGACCTCCACCAACCCGATCGCCTCGATCTTCGCCTGGACCCGGGGCCTGGCCCACCGGGGCAAGCTGGACGGCACCCCGGCGGTCACGGAGTTCGCCGAGAAGCTGGAGCAGGTCTGCGTCAGCACCGTCGAGGGCGGCCAGATGACCAAGGACCTGGCCCTGCTGATCTCCCGGGACGCGCCGTGGCTGACCACGGACGAGTTCATGACCGCGCTCGAGGAGAACCTGGCCAAGCGGCTCGGCTGAGCGCGCGGGCCGGGCGCGACCGGTCACCCGCCCGCAGCCCGCCGGACCCGCCCGCCCGGGGGCGCTCGTTCGGGGCCGCGGCATCGCCAGATGCCGCGGCCCCCGGCGGTCGGGTGCGGCGGGTTCAGATGCCGCGGCCCCGCCGATGCAGGGCGTCGATCACCCGATCCACGGTCACCGCTCCGGTCATCGCGGCCAGCGCGATCGCCGCGCGCGGCTCGCGCCAGTTGGCCCGGACCGCGGCGCGGGTCCAGCGCCAGGCCGCCTGCCGATCCCCGCTCGCCGCCGACCAGCAGGCGAGCTGGCCGTAGACCCGGGCCGCCCCGGGCCGGCAGTCGCGGATCTCCGGGTGGCGGGCCATCATCCAGCGCAGCGATGAGATCTTGGTGGCGTACTCGTACGCGTAGTGCGAGTTGCGGCCCCACAGCACGCGGACCAGCGGCGCGTCGACGTGCGCCACCGGTGCCCGGCGGGCGGCGCGCAGCAGCAGGTCCCAGTCCTCGTTCTGGCTGCCGGGGGCGTCCTCGGCGACCAGGCCCAGGCCCTGCGGGTCGGCCAGAGTCCGGCGGCGGATCAGAAACGTCGAGGAGTGCAGCATCGCCATCCGTGACCGGCTGAGGTCGTCGACGGTCACGGTGTCCCGGTGGGCCAGCCGGGGCGTGCAGCGGTCGGCGTACTCCACCTCGATCGCGCAGGTGACGAAGTCGGCGCCCGGGCGCCGGCGCGCTTCGGCGACCTGGCGGCTCAGTTTGTCCGGCGCCCAGGTGTCGTCGTCGTCGCAGAAGGCTATCCACTCGGTGCCCAGCGCCAGGATCCCGGTGTTGCGGGCGCCGGCCAGGCCGGGGGTGCGGGCGTTGGAGAGCACGTCCACCGGGCGTGCCCCCGGGGCTGCCACCGAGCGGTCCGGCTCCGTCTGGTCGTGCACCACGACGACCCGCAGCGGCCCAGGGTAGTCCTGCGCCCGGATCGCCGCCAGCGCCCGGCGCAGCAGCCGGGGCCGGTCCCGGGTGGGCACCACGACGCCCACGGACGGCCAGGTC
>DATMJT010000077.1:0-10428 GCA_035553735.1 Pilimelia sp. | reverse complement strand
GGCTGGTGGCGAATATTCCTCTTTGCCGCTCTTGACCGCCATGTGCCGGACGGGGGTCCCATGGCAACCCTGGCGATCACCTCGCTGTACCTGGTGCTCCTGCTGTGGGTGGCCGGACAGTACCTGCGTCGCCGCGACCCGCTGCTGCGCGACGTGATGCTGATTCTGCTCACCGTGGCGATGCTCTTCGTGCTCAGCGTGCTGCGGCTGACGGGCGCCGCGCCGCCGCGCCCGCTGACGGCGCTGTTCCACGTGGTGCTGCTGGGCCAGCCGTTCTTCGTGCTGCGGCTGGTCGGCCGGCTGCGCCCGGTGCCGCGCTGGGGGACCGGGGCGGCCCTGGCGGCGTGGTGGGCCAGCGCGGTACCGGTGGTGGTGCTGCCCGCGCCGCTGCCGCCGGCGGCGGTGTGGCCGGTGGTCGGCGCGTTCCTGGTCGTGGAGGTCGCCGCGGCCGCGCTGCTGGCCGCCGACGCGTGCCGGCGCGCCGGAGCGGCCCGGTTCCGGCTGTGGTGCGCGGCGGTGGGCACCGGACTGTTCGGTGTGGCGGTGGTGATCGCCGGCGCGGGGCCCGCGACGGCCGCGGCGGCCAAGGCGGTCGCCCTGGTGTCGGCGGTGGCCTACCTGTTGGCGTTCGCGCCACCGCGGTGGCTGCGCCGCGTGTGGTCGTCGCGCGCGGCGTACGCGATGATGCGCCACCTCCTCGACGCTCCGGTGAGCGAGCAGGCCCGGCAGACGTGGCGACGCTACTGTGACCGGGCACGGAAGGTGCTGGGCGCCGACGACGTCGTCGTGCTCGTGCCCACGAGGGCGGGGTTCGTGCGGCCGGTGGGCCGCGCCGGCCTGATGCTGGAAAACCAGCGCTACCGCGACGCCGACCTCGACCGGTTGCTGATGCCCGGGGTGACGTTCGACGCCCTGGCGGGGTCGGCGGACGTGCCCCGCGCCGCGGCCGACCTCGCCCGGGCGACCGGCACCCGCTTCGTGACCGCCGCCCCGGCGCCGGTCGCCGGCCGTCGCGGCGCGCTGGTGATGCTCAACCGCTACCGCACGCTGTTCGCCGACGACGACGTGACGCTGGTCGTGGAGCTGGCCGCCCACGCCGCGGCCCTGGCCGAACGCGCCACCGTGCTGGCCGAGCGGGAACGCCTGGCGGTGATCGTGGAGTCGTCCCACGACGCGATCATCGGCAAGACCCCGGACGGGATCATCACCAGCTGGAACACCGGCGCCGAGCGCCTGTACGGGTACGAGGCCGCCGAGGTGATCGGCCGCCATGCCGCCATGCTGTTCCCCACCGGCCAGCAGGACGCCGAGGCGCAGCTCATGGCCCGCATCCTCGGCGGCGAACGGATCGAGCAGAACCTCGTACAACGCCGGCGCCGGGACGGCACCGTGGTCACCGTGTCGCTGACCCTGTCACCGATCACCGACCCGAGCGGCCGCATCGTGGGCGTGGCCTCCATCTCGCGGGACGTCAGCGAGCGCGAGCGGGCCGAGGCCATGTTCCGCGGGCTGCTGGAGTCCGCGCCCGACGCCATGCTCGGGGTGACCCGCGACGGGACCGTCACCTGGCTCAACACGCAGGCCGAGCGGCTGTTCGGCTACTCCCGCGACGAGCTGCTGGGCCAGTCCGTCGACATCCTGGTGCCCGAACGGATCCGGGCGGCCCACCCACGGCAGCGTGAGCGGTACTTCGCCGATCCGCAGCCGCGACGGCTGGGCACCTCCCGCGACCTGACCGCGGTCCGCAGGGACGGCACCGAGTTCCCCGCCGAGATCAGCCTCTCCGCGCTGCGCACCGACGAGGGCGTCATCGTCTCCGCGGCGGTCCGCGACGTGACCGAGCGCCTCCAGGCCCACGCCGAACGGGAGCGCCTCATCGCCCAGGCCGAACGCGACGCCGCCGACCGGCGCATGCAGCACACCCGGCGGCTGGAGAGCCTCGGCCAGCTCGCCGGCGGCGTCGCCCACGACTTCAACAACATCCTTGCGGTGATCTCGAACTACACCGAGCTGGTGCTCGACACGCTCGACGCCACCACGGTCGAGGGGGCCGACCTGGCCGCCGCCCGCGCCGACCTGGCCCAGATCGGCCGCGCCGCCGAACGCGCGGCCCGGCTGACCCAGCAGCTCCTGGCGTTCGGCCGCCGCGAGATCACCCAGAACCAGGTACTCAACCTCAACCACGTCATCGGCGACATCGAGCAGATGCTGCGCCGCACCCTCGGCGAGCACATCCACCTGGTCACCACCCTGGACCGGCAGCTGTGGCCCACCTGCGCCGATCCCAGCCAGATCGAGCAGATCCTGCTCAACCTCGCGGTCAACGCCCGCGACGCCATGCCCGGCGGCGGCACCCTGTCCATCGACACCACCACCGTGGAGCTGACCGCCGAGGACGTGACCGACTCCACCCCGGCCCCGGGCCGGTACGTGCGGCTGCGAGTCAGCGACACCGGCAGCGGCATGCCACCGGAGGTGGCCGAACGGGCCTTCGAGCCCTTCTACACCACCAAGCCGCCGGGCTCCGGCACCGGCCTGGGCCTGGCCACCGTCTACGGCATCGCCACCGCCGCCGGTGGGGACGTACGCCTGTACTCCGAGCCCGGGATCGGCACCACCGTCACGGTGCTCCTGCCGGCGGCCGACGCCGACGCCGACGCCGCCCCGCACACCGGCGGCGACGTCGCCGCCCCGGCGTCCCCGCCGTCGGCGACGCACGAGACCGTCCTCCTCGTCGAGGACGAGGCGGACCTGCGCGAGGCGACCGGTCGGATCCTGACCCGCGCCGGCTACCACGTGCTGGCCGCCGCCGGCGGCGCCGAGGCGATCCGCATCGCCGAGAGCCACCCCGCACCGATCGACATCCTGCTCACGGACGTGATCATGCCCAAGATGATGGGCACCGAGGTCGCCGCGCGCATCCACGCGCTGCGCCCCGGCACCCCCGTGCTCTACATGTCCGGCTACGCCCAGCCCGTGCTGACCGAGCACGGCACCCTGCCCGCCGATGTCACCATCGTCGAGAAGCCCTTCACCCGCCGCCGGCTTCTCGACCGCATCGACGAGGTCCTGCACCACACCCGCCGCCGGCCCGCGAACACGCTCCCGTCGGGCTGACCGACCGGCCGCGGCCACGGTGGACGCCCGCAGCCCCGCCACCCAGCCCCCACCGGGCTGACCGACCGGCCGCCGGACGGCCACGGTGGACGCCTCCGGCTCCGGCGGCGAGGCGGACCGCGCCGGGCCGCCGCCCGCGCCGCCGGGGCGCATCGGTTGTGCGGGCCGGGCTCTGGTACGACACTCACCTGATCGGCCCGATGCGATGGCGAGGTGACGACGACCTGTGGACATCCTGCGGAAGAAGTCGGTCGAGCAGTCGATCCGCGACACCCAGGAGCCCGAGCACCGGCTCCGCAAAGACCTGTCCGCCCTCGACCTGACCGTCTTCGGGATCGGGGTGATCATCGGTACCGGCATCTTCGTGCTGACCGGGGTCGCGGCGAGGGAGACCGCCGGTCCGGCGGTGGCACTGTCCTTTGTCCTCGCCGGCATCACCTGTGCCCTGGCCGCGCTCTGCTACGCGGAGTTCGCCTCCACCGTGCCGGTGGCCGGCAGCGCCTACACCTTCTCGTACGCGACGCTGGGCGAGCTGGTCGCGTGGATCATCGGTTGGGACCTGATCCTGGAGTTCGTCCTCGCCGGCAGCGTCGTGGCGGTCGGGTGGTCGCAGTACCTCGCCGTGCTGCTCGACACGCTCGGGGTCAGCCTGCCCGCCAGCATCGCCGGTGGGGAGGCCAGCGTCTTCAACCTGCCCGCGGCCCTGATCGTCCTGATCCTGACGGCGGTCCTGGTGGCGGGCATCAAGCTGTCCTCGCGGGTCAACGCCGCCGTCGTCACGATCAAGGTGGCGGTGGTGCTGCTGGTCATCGCCGCCGGCCTGTTCTTCGTCAGGAAGGTCAACTACTCGCCGTTCCTGCCACCGTCCGAGCCGGCGCCGGACGGATCCGGGCTCGACGCGACGCTGCTGGAGACCCTGGTCGGGCACGCCCCGGCGAACTTCGGCGTCAGCGGCGTCTTCGCCGCCGGGGCGCTGGTGTTCTTCGCCTTCATCGGCTTCGACATCGTGGCCACCGCCGCCGAGGAGACCCGCGTGCCGCAGCGCGACGTCCCGCGTGGCATCCTCGGCTCGCTGGCCGTCTGCACCGTCCTCTACGTGGCCGTGTCCCTGGTGGTGGTGGGCATGCAGAAGTACACCGAACTGGACCCGGAGGCGCCGCTGGCCGCGGCGTTCGAGGCGGTCGGCCAACCGATCTTCGCCAACCTGATCACGTTGGGTGCGCTGGCCGGTCTGACCACGGTGGTCATGATCCTCATGCTCGGGCAGGCCCGCGTCGCGTTCGCGATGAGCCGCGACGGGCTGCTTCCCGGCTGGCTGTCCGCCGTGCACCCGCGCTTCCGCACGCCGTACCGGATCACGATCATCGTGGGGCTGCTTGTCGCCCTGCTCGCGGGCTTCGTACCGCTCGCCGAACTCGCCGAGCTGGTGAACATCGGCACGCTGTTCGCCTTCGTCCTGGTGTCGATCGCCGTGATCGTGCTGCGGCGCACCCGGCCGGACCTGCCGCGTTCGTTCCGGGTGCCCTGGGTGCCGCTGGTACCGGCGCTCGCCGCGCTGGCCTGCGTCGTGCTGATGCTGTTCCTGACCGTGGAGACCTGGCTGCGGTTCCTGGCCTGGATGGCGCTGGGCTTCGTCGTCTACTTCCTCTACGGCCGGCGCCACAGTCGGCTCGGCCGCGCTGAGCCGGCGCCCGAGCCCGCGCCGCTGCCCGACCAGGAGCGGGACCTGCGCACCGGGCTCGGCGCGGCCGCCCCGCCGCCGGACTGACCGGCCGGACTGACCGGCCGGACTGACCCGCCGGGCCGCCGGGCCGCCGGGCCGCCGGGCCGCCGGGATCGTGCCCGGTCAGCACCGTGGGCGTGCGCGTCGCGCCGCACCCGGCTCCGCCATGGGCGACGCCCGCTGGCGTCACCGGTTCGCGTCGTCCCGCGCCAGCCGCAGCCAGCCGAGCAGCAGCGCACCGGCGGCCCAGCACAGCATGACCAGCAGAGAGGACGCCCGCGTCATCCCCGGCACCCCGCCGAGCAGGAGAAAGGCGGCCCCGGATCCGGGCAGCAGTTCGGCCAGCGCGGACATCCACCGGTAACCGAACTGCGGGAGCAACAGCGGCAGCACCAGCATCAGCAGGAACACCGCGACCAGCGCACCGGCGGTGTTGCGCAGCACGAAACCCAACCCGACGGCGAGGAGGGTGCCGGCCCCGAAGACGAAGACGACCGTGCCGAGGACCGCAAGGCCCTCGCCCCACGGCAGGTCCAGCACCGGCCGGGCCGCGGCGAAGGCCACCAGGGCCGAGACGAACGCCAGCGCCACACCGAGGGCGGTGGCGGTCCCCGCGGTCACCACGGCACGGGTGAGGAAGAGGATCCCGCGGCGCGGCGTCCACTGCAGGGTGGGGACGATGCCGCCGGTGGCGTAGTCCGACGTGACGGCGACCAGGGCGAGCGCGAGCAACGCGAACTGCGCCGGCATGGCGCAGACCTCCGCCGCCTCCCAGGCCGCGGCCCCACGGGCGCCGGCGGGATCCGCGGCGGCGTCGAGACCCGCGACGGCGCCGAGCCCCACCATCACCACGGCCGCCGCCGCCAGGAACCACCAGGTGGCCTGGACCGTCCACAGCCTGGTCCACTCGGCGGCACAGGCGCGGGCGAACACCCGCGCGGTGGCGACGTCCCCCACCTCGCCGCGGCTGGTGGGGGTGGTCCGCACGGCGGTCATCGCGCCTCCGTCGTCGTCGGTACGGCAGCCACCTGGCGGCCGTGGTACTCCACGCTGCCGCCGGTGAGGTCCAGGTAGGCGTGTTCGAGGGACTGCTGGACCTCGGAGAGGTGGTGCAGCGGAACGTTCAGGGCGTGGGCGAGATCGCCCACCTGCGCGGTGGTGCCGTCCTCGACCAGCAGCTCGTCGGCGCCGACGCGCTGCGCCGCGAGGCGGTGCTCCCGGAGCTTGCCGAGGAGGTGGTCCGGCCGGGGGGTGCGCACCCGCACCCGGCGGTGCCCCAGCCCGCGCAGGATCTCCGCGGTCGTTGCGTCGGCGATCAGGCGGCCCCGGCCGATCACCACCAGCCGGTCGGCGGTCTGCTGCATCTCGCTCAACAGGTGGCTGGACACCAGCACGGTGCGACCCTCGTCCGCGAGTCGGCGCAGCAGCCCGCGGATCCAGCGGATGCCGTCCAGGTCCAGCCCGTTCATCGGCTCGTCGAACAGCAGCACCCGGGGGTCGCCGAGGAGCGCCGCCGCGATGCCCAGCCGCTGGCGCATGCCGAGCGAGTAGCCCTTGATCCGGCGGCGGGCGACCCCCGCGAGCCCGACCTGCTCGATCACCTCGGCCACCCGGGGTTCCGGGACCCCGTTCGCCCGAGCCGCCACGCGGAGGTGGCCGCGTCCGGTCCGGCCGGGGTGCACGGAGCCGGGGTCCAGGAGCGCGCCCACCTCGCGCAGCGGTTCACCGAGCGCCGCGAACGGCCTGCCGTTCACCAGGGCCCGGCCCGCGGACGGCCGGTCGAGGCCGAGCATCATCCGCATGGTCGTGGACTTTCCCGCCCCGTTCGGTCCGAGGAAGCCCGTGACCTTGCCCGGCTCGACGTCGAAGCTCAGGTCGTCGACGGCCAGGACGTCGCCGTAGCGCTTCGTCAGCCCACGCACTTCTATCATCGGAGTCCCTTCTGCACGCCCGGTGGGGTCGTGCCGTCACGGCGGCGACCTGCGCGCCCCGGTGGTGATTCCCGGCCGCTCGCCCGTGCCGCGGCGGGCGGTGACTGCGCGGCCCGCCGCGGCGGTCCGTGCCCCACGCGGCGCTGCGGCGGGCCGCCGGGTGATTCGCTGCCGCCCCGTCGCGGTCAGCGGTAGCCGAACACCGGCGGAAAGACCAGGACCACCGCCCAGGCCCACGCGGCGTACACCGGGAGATAGCCGGTCTGCCAGCGTTCGAGGGCGGCGAACGGCGTGCGGCGCAGGACGAAGCCCAGCAACAGCCGCGCTGACCAGGCGAGGTTGGCCAGCAGGATGAGGTTCTCCCCCAGCGCCGCCGCCTTGTTCGGTGTCGTGCCGTACTCGGTGATCCGCCCGGTGATCTCCAGGAGCACGAGCACGTCGATGATCAGTGCGCTGACCACCAGGGCGAGCTGCAGCCTGTCGAACAGGCCGGGCGGGGCCAGTGGGTCCCGGGCCGAGGTCGAGTAGAGCAGCAGCCCCAGCACCACGACGAGCAGGAGGTCGAACAGGATCAGGGCTTCCCGTCCCACGTCGATGCCGGTGCTCGTCCAGACCACGGCGACGAGGAAGGCCAGCAGCGCCGCGGTGAACAGTGGGGTGAACAGGCGGGTCAGTACCGGGGCGATGCTCTCGACGACGCCCTGTTTGGCCTCGACGAGCCAGCCGGCCACGACGACCGCGGCGACGGCGCCGCAGGGCAGCATCCACTGGACGATGAAGGCTTCCGGGGAGACGCCGATGGCCTCGAAGGTGCCGAACATGAACGCGGTCAGCACACCGCCGCCGAGGGCGATGAGGACGAGGTAGATGAACCATTCGCCGGTGAAGCGGATGAAGTCCATGCGCCGGCGCGATGACCACCAGTCGTCGCCCACGTAGGCCAGGCCCACCACGAACCACAGGGCGATGGGCAGATGGAGGCCGGTCACGACCACCGACTGGGAGTCGTCGGCGAGCGGGTAGGCGTTGGCCGCCACGGCACCGAGCGCGAACAACGCCAGCAGCACCGCGACGAGCGCCGGTCTCGCCCGACGGCGCCACGCCAGGAAGGCCGCCAGCCACGGCAGCGCGAACAGGCTGATGTTGAGCGCGTAGAACGCGCCGTCCTCGTCGGCGAGGCTCGCCCCGAACAGCCGCGGCACCTGGATCGACACCGCGGCGCCCACCGCGGCGCCGACCATCGCGAACAGGTCGCGCCGCGACCGCCTGTCCGCCGCCGGGCCGTCGGTGACCCCGGTCAGCACCAGCTGCTTCCACAGCCGCTCGGAGTGCTCGCGGGCGAACTCGCGCGACAGGTCGTCCAGCCGGCCCATGCGCTTGACCGCGACCAGGAACGCCTCGTCGGGGCGCAGGCCGACGGCGAGGAGCTCGTCGACCGAGCCCCGCAGGTGGTCCTCCAGCTCGTCGGCGTCGCTGCGCTGCAGCTCGCGGCGGCGCTGCACGTAGTGGCGCCACTGCGCGAACTGGGCCTCCAGCTCCTCCTGGCCTCCCGTCGGTGTCATGCGCGACCCTCCAGCGCAATGGCGATGAACGGCCTGAGGTCGCCGGGGCCGGGCCAGATGCCCTTGAGGGCACCCACCACCGTGTCCCACTGGCGGCGCTGCTCGGCGAGCTCGGCCAGGCCCTTGCCGGTGATGCGGTAGTACTTGCGCCGCCGCTCCCCGGTGACCGACTGCCAGCTCGACTCCACGTAGCCGAGGCGTTCGAGCCGGTGCAGCAGCGGGTAGAGCAGCCCCTCCGTCCAGTCCAGTTCGCCACCGGACAGCTCGCCGATCCGCCGGAGGATGGCGTAGCCGTAGCTCTCGCCCTCCGCCAGGATGCCCAGCACCATCGGCGTCGCCGAGGCGGCCACGAGGTCCTTGGTGACCCGCATGTGCCCTCCCTCCGCCAATACCTAGGACTCCGATGCATAGTAGATCTAGGTATTGGCGGGCGCAAGGAGCGGATCGGCCGTCGCGGGTCAGGACCCGGTCAGTCGAACGTTGTGGGACGTTGGGGATGGAGGTGGTGGGCGTGCAGCAGCCGGATCTGGTGCCCGGTCACGCGCGATACCGACAGCGGGGGTAGCCGGTCCACGTCGAACCACTGCACGTCGAGCGTCTCGGTCGGCAGCGGGTCGCCGACGCTGACCTGCCGGCAGAGAAAGAAGAGTTGGTAGACGTGGAACGGCAGGGGTGGCTGGTTACCCTGACGTTCCCGGTCGAGGACTGCCGCCAGTTTCACGACGTCGACCACGACGCCGGCTTCTTCGCGCGCCTCGCGAATGACGGCCTGACTGGGTGTCTCCAACACGTCGCTCCATCCGCCCGGCAGCGTCCATCGCCGGTCAGACCTCTCCTGGATCAGCAGGATCCGCTGCCGGTCGTCGAAGACAGCCGCGCGCACGTCGACCTTGGGGGTGGCGTAGCCGCGGTCGCACGCCACGATCGGCTCCAGCTCCGCTGCTCCGCCGTGGGTGACGAGAGCGAGCAGGGCCAGGCCGATCTGTCGTGTCTCGGCGTACCGCTGCTGGTCGAACGGGTCGCTGCCGTAGGTCAGCCCGGTCTGCGCCACCGCTAGCAGGCGAAGCGCGTGGTGGCGTACCTGTGCCTCGGCGGAAGCGTCGGTACCGCTTGCGATGGCCGGTGTCCCTTTCGCGTGTGGGGGCTTCAGAACCGCAGGTAGGTGTGGGGGCTCAGCGGTGGGAAGAGGGCGGTGAGGCAGCGCTGCGTCGCGTCGTCCGCCTCAAGGAGCCCACGCTGGACGAGGTCGGCCGGGGCCGTAACGCCGTACACCAACGCGGTCAGGCCGGCGACGTGCACAGTTGCCTGCGGATCACCACCGCGGGTGACCACCAATCGCCCCTCGTCGGCGTGGCAACCGTAGCAGCCGTCATTGTCCGGCAGCAGCTCGTCTCGGACCCGCAGGCGCACCCCGCCCACTCCCACCTGCAGACCGTCCAGTGCTTCGACGTTGAGGATGCGTGTCATCGGCGGCGGGTGGTCCGGGTACGTGGCCCGGGTCTCGTACCGCACGCTCAGATCGGGCAGCCACAGCTCGGGCCGCTGCTCGGGCAGGAGCTGCAGGACGGCCTGTTGCGCCTGGCCGTCGTGGCGGGCGATCCAGCCCAGCAGGGCCGTGCGATCCGCCGGCCCCTCCGCCAGCAGGTGCCGGGCGTCGAGCCGGCCTCCGTAGGCGTCGAGCTGATAGGTCAGCAGGGCGGTGATCTCGCGCTCCCGGCGTACCGCCGCCGTGAAGCCCGACGCGACGCCGCTGTCGACCCGCGGGAGGACCATGCCGTGTCGCTGGCGTTGGAAGCGCCGCAGGAAGGCGGCGGCGTCGGCGTGGTCCAGCTCCGGCCGCAGCAGCCGCACGTCGACAACCTCGGCTGCGGCGGCCAGGGGCGCCAGCTGGTGCACGTCCAGACGGACGCGGTGGGGCACCGGTAGGGCCGTGTAGCCGAACCGGGCGTAGAAGGATCCGCGGAACGGATAGAGGGCCGATACGACGTACCCCTGTTCACGGGCGTGGACCAGGAGGTGGCGCATGAGCGCGCCGGCATGCCCGCCGCGGCGGGCCTCCGGCCGGGTGACCACCGCCGCGACCCCGGCGGTGGAC
>DATMJT010000076.1:0-7370 GCA_035553735.1 Pilimelia sp. | reverse complement strand
CCCGGGCGCCCCGCCCCCGGGTCCGCGCCCGACACCGTGATCTACAGCACTCAGCGCGTGATCACTTGGCCTTCGGGACCGTGCCGGGCCCGCGGACGGACGTGGTTCCGGGCCGCCCGACCGGTGCCGCCGGGCGGGGCGGTCCGAGCGGCGCCGGCAGGGTTTGGGCGGCCGCCCGTCCGGCCTCGCCCGGTGCGGTCCGGGGCCGCTCAGGCGGCCTCTGGTCCGAGGTGGGTGCGCAGCTTGGCCAGGGCCTTGGAGATGAGCCGGGAGACGTGCATCTGCGACACGCCGATCTGTTCGGCGATCTGGGTCTGGGTCTGGTTTCCGTAGAACCGCAGGCTCAGGATGCGTCGTTCCCGCTCGTCCAGGGTCGCCAGCGCCGGACCGAGGGCGATGCGCAGGTCGACCAGTTCGTACCCGTGCTCGTCGGCGCCCAGGGTGTCACCGAGTTGGAGCGTGCCGTCGGCGGTGGCGGGCGCACACAGGGAGGTGGCGTGGTACGCGCGGGCGCCGTCGAGGCCCTCCACCACCTGCTCTTCGGTGACCTGCAGGTACGCGGCGACGTCGGCCACGGTGGGCGCCCGGTTCAGCTGGGACACCAGGGCGGTGGTGGCCTCGTTGATCGCCATGCGCAGGTCCTGCAGCCGGCGCGGTACGCGCACCGACCAGGTGCGGTCGCGGAAGTACCGCTTGATCTCCCCGAGAATCGTCGGGACCGCGTAGCCGGCGAAGACGCCGCCGCGCTGCGGCTCGTACCGGTCGATGGCCTTGATGAGGCCGACCGTGGCGACCTGCCGCAGGTCGTCGGTCGGCTCCCCGCGGTGGGCGTAGCGCTGCGCCAGCCGGTGCGCCATGGGCAGCCACGCCCGGATGGCACGCTCGCGCACGTGGGGCCGCGACGGATGACTGACCGGCAGCGCAGCCATGGCGTCGACCAACTCGGCAGCCAGCCGCTCGGAGTCGGCGTCACCCGACCCCGGCCGGTGGTGCGTGACGGTGGCGTGCACGGATGTGGCGATCATGACGGCTCCCTGCCGATCCGCGCCCGAACCGTCGCACGTGGTGCGACGCTCGGCCGGACCGTGTCGTCCCGACGAAGTGCGGGGCGCCCCTGCGGTGTGCGGAGGCTGGTGAGATCGGCACCGTCATGGCCGTTCGACCCACCGACCGTAGCCCGGCCCGGCGATGACCGCCACTCGAACACATGAACCACCGGCGAAGCGGGCCGGACCGACCACGGCGGCGCCGGGACGGCTACCGACGGGTGCGGCCCAGCAGCTCGCCGGTCTCGACGAGGTAGGCGGCGACCTCGACGAGCCTGGTGTTGGTGGTCTGACTGGCCGTGATCAGCAGCCTGAACGCCTGGTCGCCGGTAATCTTGTGCCGTTCCACCAGGATGCCCTTGGCCTGGCCGATCACGTCACGCACCGCCATGGCCCTGGTCAGTTGCTCCTCCTTCTGCGCCCCCGCCATCGCGATCGCCGCGTGCGTGGCGAACAGCAACCCGACCTGCTCGGACTCGTCGTCGAACGCGTGGGCGTCCGCGGCGTACAGGTTCAGCGCCCCGAGATCGTCGTGCTCGACGTACAGCTGGAACGACAGCATGCTGCGGACGCCCAGCCCGGCGGCCCGGTGGGTGAAGTCCGGCCAGCGCGACTCGCTGGCCATGTCGGCCAGGCGTACCGTCCGCTGGTGGTACAACGCGTCCAGGCACGGGCCCTGGCCGGTGTCGTACTGCGCCTGGTCGACCCGGTACACCAGATCGTCGGTGCCCGCCACCGTCCGCACCGCGCGACGGCCCTCGGTCACCGATATCGCCGCATGGTCGGCGCCTGGCACCGTGCCGACCGCCGCGGCCGCCACCGCGCGCAGCGTCTCGTCGACGCCTCGCCGGTCCTGCAACCCGCGCGCGATCTCGCTGAGCGTCACGGCGAGATCGGTGCCATCGGTCGCCCTGCCCTCGTAGCCCGCCGACGGCGCCCCGGGTCCCCCATCCACCGGGTCGTCACCTGCACTGCCCATGCGGCACACACCTCCACTGCGACGAGCCCGCACGACCGGCCCGCCGCCTCGACGCGAGGCCCGCCGCGGCGGCGTCGTCCCGGCCGCTGCCGCCGAGACCTGGCCCGCGCCGAAGCCTACGGCGCCCGCCCCGCGCCCGGCATGGGCGGCACCCGCCGACGACCCGGCGCCACGCCCGCGCGCGGGCACGTCCCCGCCGCGATCACCACCCGGCGCCGGTGCACGGCCACGGGCCCTGACACCCGCCCCGCGGGGTGACCATCGGCGCCCCGCGCTCGGCACGCCGAGAATGACCGACCGCGTGCACACACGGCCGGAGGCGCGGGCGACCCCGGACGGTTCCTTCACACCGTCCGGGGTCTTGGCTCGAACACCCGTCGCGACTGTCATCCGGCCCGCTGTCGTATCCCCGTCCTGGCTCGCGGCAATCCCGATCGTCAAGACCAGTATCTCCCGACGGCGGGTCGATGATGGCCCGGTCGCGGTCCGGCGCTTTCGGCGGTGGAGCCCTACCTCCGGTCCGGGCCGGCCGCGCGGGAGCCCTGCCGGCCCCGCGCACGCCGCAGCGGGTCACGCCGCCGCCGTGCGCTTGAGCGGCGCCCCCGCGAAGTGCGGCGCCAGTACGTTGTCCACCATGGTGAGCGCGGAGGCGATCGCCATGTGCATGTCGAGGTACTGGTAGGTACCCAGCCGCCCTCCGAACAGGACACCGGGCTCGCGGGCGGCGCGCCCGCGGTAGCGGGCCAGCCGCTCCCGGTCACCCGCGGCGTTGACCGGGTAGTAGGGCTCGTCGCCGGGCTGCGCGGCACGCGAGTACTCGCGCACGATGACCGTGCGGTCCGTCGGGTAGTCGCGCTCCGGGTGGAAGTGCCGGAACTCGTGGATGCGGGTCCACGGCACCGACTCGTCCGCATAGTTCATCACCGGTGCGCCCTGGAAGTCGCCGACGGGCAGGACCTCCGGTTCCAGATCGAGGGTGCGCCAGCCCAGCGGCCCGTCGACGTGGTCGAAGTACCGGTCCAGGGGCCCGGTGTAGACGATCGGTACGCCGGCCGGCAGGTCGTCGCGGACGGCGAAGAAGTCGGTGTCCAGCCGGACGTCGATCAGCGGGTGGTCGGCCATCGCCAGCAGCCAGGCCGCGTAGCCGTCCACGGGCAGGCCCTCGTACGTGTCCTGGAAGTAGCGGTTGTCGAAGGTGTACCGCACCGGCAGCCGGGCGATGATGTCCGCGCCCAGCTCCCGCGGGTCCGTCTGCCACTGCTTCTGGGTGTAGCCGCGGATGAATGCCTCGTACAGCGGCCGACCGATCAGCGAGACGGCCTTGGCCTCCAGGTTGGTGGCCGTCTCCCCGGTGGCCTCCGCCGCCTGCTCGCGGACCAGCTCCCTGGCCTGGGCGGGCGTGAGGTGGCGGCCGAAGAACTGGCAGATCGTGCCAAGGTTGATCGGCATGGGGTAGACGTTGTCCTTGAAGACGGAGTACACGCGGTGCTGGTACCCGGTGAAGGACGTGAACCGGTTGACGTACTCCCACACCCGCGCGTTGGAGGTGTGGAACAGGTGCGCCCCGTACCGGTGTACCTCGATGCCCGTGGTCGGCTCCCGCTCCGACCACGCGTTGCCGCCCAGATGGCCGCGGCGCTCCAGCACGAGCACCCGCCGCCGGTGCTCGCGGGCAACCCGTTCGGCGACCGTCAGCCCGAAGAAGCCGGACCCCACGATGACCAGGTCGTACGGGGTCGCGAACGCGTGTTTCGACATGTCGGTCTCCTCAGCACCAGCGCTCCGACGCGCCGGGCACCGGAGTAGACTGGTCCGTCTACCCGCTCGCAACGCCGGCAAACGACCTTGCCCGCGCCGGCGGCACCCCACCGGGCGGCGGCACCCCACCGGCCGTCGCCGCCCACCGAGGTGAGTGACTGGCGACCGGCCCGGCGCTCCCGCCCACAAGACCACCGGCAGGACCGGGCACGACGCCTCCAGAGCCGACCTCACGAGCGCACGGGGCCGGTCGCCGCGGGCTGCCGGCTCAACCGGTCCGCGCGGGTCCGACCGCGAATGGGTTGCGCAGTTGGCGCATCGCCTCCGCGCTGCCGTCGACGGGGGGCTGCGACACGGCCAGGCCCTCCTCGCCGGCTTTGCCGGCAGGTGAGGCGGCCGGGGCCACGAACAGGGTCGCGTGCTCGTGATTCGGGGTCATTTTCAGCTGATTTCCTTTCGGTAGGTGGTAACGGCGGGCCGGCTGATGCGGACTCTGCGCCCGCTCGGCTGTACCGTTGCCCGGTGATGGTTCAGCAGCACTGGTGGAACGGCAGCAAGACGGCACGCGCTCGTCGCGATGTCTACATCCGCAGCGACGGCCAGCGATGGGACGTCATGGTTCAGATCGGCGGGACGACCGGGCGCTTCCTCCTGCAGGACTGCCCCAGCGGCAGCTCCGCCAGCATCGTCGCCGACGCGTGGCGCGGTTCGAGCAGCGCCTGGCGGGAGCTGGTGCCACCGCCGCAGGCCCGGCCCGCCTGAGCGATCAGCCCCCTTGCCATCGCTCCCATCGTCCGTACCCGGACGGGACTGAGCAAAACGCCTGGCCGGTTCGGATACCCACCAGGCGTTACCATCGGATACCCACCAGGCGTTGCCAGCGGCTACGGAACCAAACGGCAACGCCGCAACCGTAGCACGGTCGTGGCATCGACCGGTGTTCGCGGCCCGCCGGTGCCGCGCGTTCGAGATGGTCGTCGGCGGACCGGGCGGCGGGCAACTGTGGTCAGCGAGCCGGGATGAGGTCGGCGAGCAGCCTCTCGATGCGGCTTCTGATCTCGTCGCGGATGGGTCGTACGGCCTCGACGCCCTTGCCGGCGGGGTCGTCGAGTTTCCAGTCCTCGTAGCGCTTGCCGGGGAAGACCGGGCAGGCGTCGCCGCAGCCCATGGTGACCACGACGTCGGAGGTCTGCACGGCGTCGTAGGACAGCAGCGTGGGTTTCTGGTCGGTGATGTCGATGCCGACCTCGCGCATGGCCTCGGCGGCGGCGGGGTTGACGGTCTGGGCGGGTGCGGAGCCGGCGGAGCGGACCTCGACGGCGTCGCCGGCGAGGTGGCGCAGCCAGGCGGCGGCCATCTGCGAGCGGCCGGCGTTGTGCACGCAGACGAACAGCACGCTGGGCTTGTCGGACACGTGGGCTTGCCTTTCAGCGTCGAACGGGGGCGGGATGGTCATGACCGGCTCCCGGCGGTGACGGCCGGGGCCCCGGCGGGGAACAGCCGCCGGCGCAGAGCGAGGCTGACGTAGACGAGGGCGACGAGCACGGGAACCTCGATGAGCGGGCCGACGACGCCGGCGAGGGCCTGGCCGCTGGTGACCCCGAAGGTGCCGATGGCCACGGCGATGGCCAACTCGAAGTTGTTCCCGGCGGCGGTGAACGCCAGCGTGGTGGTCCGCGCGTAGCCCAGGCCGATCGCGCGACCCAGGGCGTAGGAGCCGGCCCACATGATGGCGAAGTAGGCCAGCAGCGGTACGGCGATCAGGGCGACGTCCCAGGGCCGGCTGGCGATGGCGTCGCCCTGCAGGGCGAACAGGATGACGATGGTGAACAACAGCCCGTACAGCGCGACCGGCCCGATCGTCGGCAGGAGCTGCTGCTCGTACCAGGTGCGGCCCTTGGCGCGCTCGCCCAGGCGGCGGGTGAGGTAGCCGGCGGCCAGGGGGATGCCGAGGAAGACCAGCACGTTGACGGTGATGTCCCAGCCGGAGACGTGCAGTGCAGCGCCCTCGAGGTGGAGCCAGTCGGGCAGCACGGACAGGTAGAACCAGCCGAGCAGGCCGAAGGCCAGCACCTGGAAGACGGAGTTCAGGGCGACGAGGACGGCGGCGGCCTCGCGGTCGCCGCAGGCCAGGTCGTTCCAGATGATGACCATGGCGATGCAGCGGGCCAGCCCGACGATGATCAGGCCGGTGCGGTACTCGGCGTGGTCGGCCAGGAAGGTCCAGGCCAGGGCGAACATCAGCGCGGGGCCGAACACCCAGTTGAGCAGCAGCGAGGAGACCAGCAGCCGCCTGTCGCCGGTGACGGTGTCGAGGCGGTCGTAGCGGACCTTGGCCAGCACCGGGTACATCATGACCAGCAGGCCCAGCGCGATGGGCAGGGAGACCCCGCCGACCTGCACCGCCTCCAGGACGGCGTTGAGGCCGGGGACGAATCGGCCGAGCAGCAGGCCGGCGACCATGGCCAGGCCGATCCACACCGGCAGGAAGCGGTCCAGGCGCGACAGCCGCGCCAGCACCGCGGGCGGCGGCTCGGTGTGGGTGTCGGTGTGGGCGCGCATCAGCACTCCCGGCGGGTGTCGGCGGTGGCTCGGGCCTGCGCGGCCAGCCCGGCCAGGCGCCCGGCGAGCGCGTCGAGGGCGTCGGGCACCAGGCGGTAGTAGGTGTAACGCCACTGCGGCTCGGCCACGACCAGCCCGGCCTCCCGCAGTTGCCTGAGGTGCCCGGAGATGTTCGGCTGCTTGGCGCCGGTGTCGGCGACCAGGTGGCAGACGCAGGCGGGGCCGCGGGCGAGGATCTCGACGATCTGCGCGCGCAGGGGGTCGGCCAACAACCGCGTCACGTCAGTGGCTTCTGATATCAGCACGATGACATGTCAGCACATCGGCCCGGTCGCCGTCCACCCACGCGGCGCACCGCCCGGGTGAACTTCCGGTGTCGGCCGGGGCTCAGGCCGGCACGGGCGCGCCGACCTGCAGCAGCGCGGACAGCTGCGCCATGGCCTCGGGGCGGATCCAGTAGTAGACCCAGGTCCCCCGGCGCTCGCAGTCGACCAGACCGGTCTCGCGCAGCACCCGCAGGTGGTGCGAGATCGTCGGACCCGTCAGGTCGAAGGCGTCGGTCAGGTCGCACACGCACGCCTCCGGGACCGAGGCGATCAGCGACAGCAGTCGCAGGCGCACCGGGTCGCCGAGGGCCTTGAACATCGGCGCGACCGCGGCCGCCTGCTCGGTGGTCAGCGGTTGGATCGCAAGCGGGGCGCAGCACGCCACCGCGGGAGCCCCGCCGGTCGTTCCCCTTGACTTTGACATGCGTCTAGGTTGACAGATCTCAAATCAGCGTGCAACGCTAGGCCTGCTTCGATAGTTGTCTAGTCAGTTCGGCTGACCCCCGTCACTCCGAAGGAGATCCCGTGAACACCGAGCCCACCCCGACACCGGCCGCCGGTTGCGGCTGCGGCGCCACCGCCACGGCGCCCGCCGAGCCGGTCGCCGCCGCCGCGGCCTCCCCGTGCTGCGGCACCGCGGACGCCGCAGCCGCGGCCGGCGCCTGCTGCGACCCGCAGGCCAAGACCGCCGCCGTGGCC
>DATMJT010000075.1:0-10397 GCA_035553735.1 Pilimelia sp. | reverse complement strand
GCGGGCGGAGGGCGGGACCGCCGACCCGCCGGCGGGGCGCCGCCGGTCCGGCGGCGGGGACCGCGACCACAGTGGCCCCGCCGGTCCCGGCGACCGTGGCCGGGCTCCGTGACCGCCGGCGCGGCGGCGGACCCGCCGGCCGCGGGGTGAGATGTCGGGTGCGCCGCAACCAGGTACGGTTGCGGGAAGCCTCCGGTCGCCCGACCGGCCGTCCGCTTCAGGGAAGGGGTGCGATGGTCCTGCTCCGCCGGGTCATCGGCGACGCGCTGCGCGCGCGCCGCCAAGGTCAGCACCGCACCTTGCGGGAGGTCTCGACCGCCGCCAACGTCAGCCTCGGCTACCTCTCCGAGATCGAGCGCGGCCAGAAGGAGGCGTCCAGCGAGCTGCTCGCCGCCATCTGTGACGCGCTCGGCGCGCAGCTGTCCGAGGTGCTGCGCGAGGTCAGCGACACGCTCGCCCTGGCCGAGCGGATGCAGGGCGTGCTGGTGCCGGTCGAGGGGGCGCCGCGCCGGGTGGCCGCCACCGACGGCGAGGTGTCCGTCTCGGTGCACCAGGAGACCCCGCTGAAGACGACGCTGCGGGCCACCCGCGGCATGCGGGCGCCCTCCCGCGACCGCGACGTGGTCTGCGCGGCCTGAGCGGCGGGTGCCCGCGCGCTACTGTCCAGGTAGCGAACCGGTAGCGGACCGAGCGATGGGGCGGATGATGGCGAACCCGGTGGCCAAGGGTTGGCGGTACCTGATGGCGCTGTTCGGCGCGAGGCTGGACGAGCACGCCGACCCGAGGGTGCAGATCCAGCAGGCGGTGGAGGAGGCGCAGCGCCAGCACCACGCGCTCGTGCAGCAGGCGGCGGCGGTGATCGGCAACCAGCGGCAGCTGGAGATGAAGCTGTCCCGCCAGCTGTCGGAGGTGGAGAAGCTCCAGGCGATGACGCGCCAGGCGCTGATCGTCGCGGACCAGGCGCGGGCCGCCGGGGACGAGGGGCGGGCCCGGGAGTACGAGCAGACCGCGCAGGGTCTGGCCACCCAGCTCGTCGGCGCCGAGCAGGCGATGGAGGATCTAAAGTCCCTGCACGACCAGGCCCTGGGCGCCGCGGCCCAGGCCCGGCGGGCCGTGGAGAGCAACTCCCACGTGCTGCAGCAGAGGCTGGCCGAGCGCACCAAGCTGCTCAGCCAGCTCGAACAGGCCAAGATGCAGGAGACGGTCGCCCAGTCGCTGGAGTCGATGTCCGCCCTGGCCGCACCCGGCAGCACCCCCACGCTGGAGGAGGTGCGGGAGAAGATCGAACGCCGGTACGCCACCGCCATGGGCCGCGCCGAGCTGGCCGGGCAGACGGTGGAGGGCCGGCTGCTGGAGGTACAGAAGTCCACCATGGACCTGGCCGGATCGGCCCGGCTGGACCAGATCCGGGCCAGCCTGACCGGCGGGACGGAGCCCCGCCCGGCGGTCGGGCCGGGCACCGAGTCGGCGGCGCCCGACGCCGCCGGGGCCCGACTGGACGAGATCCGGGCGCGCCTGGCCGAGGAGCGCCCCTCGGGGCCCCGGCCCGCGGCGGGCTGACCCGGCGAGGTGGAGGAGGCCCCTGTGTTCAACCCCCGGACCCGACACCTGCGCCGGTTGCGTCGGCTGCGCGGCGCCGTCCGGCGGTGGAGCGTGTTGGCCGCCGGCTTCGCGGGCACGACCGCGGTGCTCGTCCCCTACCAGGGCCTCGGCGCGCCGGACGCGGCGTGGGCCGGGCTGGCCGGCGCCAGCCTGGCCCTCGCCGGGTGGCGGTGGGCGGACCTGCGCGGGCTGGCCGCACAGCCCATCCCCCCGGAGCCCGATCCGGCGGAGGCGGGCCGGCGGGCCCGGGCCCAGCTCGCCGGGATCGTCGACCGGGTGCCCGCGGCGCGGACCGCGCTGGTGGAGCTGCGCCGCCACGGCGCCCGGCTCGGGGTACGCGGGTCCGCGGCCGCCCCGCTGTGGGACCGGCTGGACCGCGCCGGTGCGGCGCTGAGCGGCCTGACCGACCGGCTCGGCGGGCCCGGCCAACCCGCGGTGCTGGAGGCCGCCGCGGCCGAGCCGGCCCTGCGGGACGTGGCCCGGCGCGTCGTGGACCTGGAGCGGGTGCTGCGGGTGGCCCCGGAGGAGGCTCGGCCCGCGCTGCGGTCGGCGCGCGGGGCGCTGATGGCGCAGCTGGATGCGGGAGTCACCGCCTACGAGCGGCTGGTGACCGCCGCGGCCGGCTACCTGGCCGAGGACGGCCGCGTCGCGGTCGAGCACCCGGCCACCACCGCCCTGGAGCAGTCGGCCGAGCGGCTGCGGGCCGTCTCGGTGGGACTGTCGGAGCTGCGCACGGCCCCGGGCGTCGCGTCCTGACCGTCACCGCCCGCCGGTGTCCGTCCTGACTGCGCGGCCGCTCGGCGACCCGTCCGAGCGGCTGCCGTCGCGGGACGCCGACGGGTCGCTGTGCGGGCCGGACTCACGCGCGTCCCACCGCGGCCCGGCGCCGGGCTCCGCTGGGCGCCGCGGCTTGGCCGGGCACCGCGGCTCGGCCGGGAGTGCGGCTTCGCCGGGGAGCGCGGCTCAGCCGGGCACCGCGGCGCCGCCCGCCGCGGGCTGGCAGCGCGGGCACCAGAAGGTGATCCGCTCGCCCTGCCCGTCGGCTCGCACGCGCCCGCCGCAGCGGCGGCACGGGGCGCCCCGGCGGCCGTACACGTAGGTGGTCTCGCCGCGGCGCAGGGATCCGGTGGTGCTCTGCGTCCATCGTCCCCGGTTGGCCGCCAGCAGGCGTTGGGCGAGAGACAGCAGGCCCGGCAGGTCGGGCACCTCGGCGACCGCCGTCCACGGGCAGACCCCGCGCAGGAACAGGGTCTCGGCCTGGTAGAGGTTGCCGATGCCGGCGAGGTTGCGCTGGTCCAGCAGCGCGCGGGCGATCTGCGCGGCGGGCTGGGCGGCCACCCGGCGCACCGCCTCGGCCAGGTCCCAGTCCGGACCGAGCAGGTCCGGGCCCAGGTGGCCCACCAGGCGGTGCTCCTCGCCGGTCGGCACGAGGGCAAGGTCGTGCAGGTGGTAGCCCACCGCCACGGCGCGGGCCGTGGTGAGCACCGCGCGGATGAGATGGCCGGGGCGGCCGGTCCGGCGGGCGCCCGCCGGGTACACCCGCCAGGCGCCGTCCATCCGCAGGTGCGAGTGCAGGGTGAGGCGCCGGTCGCCGGCCGGCGCGACAAGCCGCAGCAGCAGGTGCTTGCCGCGGCTGGCCGACTCCCGCACCGTCCACCCGGCCAGGTCCGCCGTGGCCAGCCCGGGCACCCGGAAGTCGGTGCGCGTCAGTGACGCGCCGGCCAGGCCGGCGCCCACCGCCTGCGCCGTGTTCCACACGGTGTCGCCCTCGGGCACCTTCCCATCCTGCCCGGTCCGGTCCGGTCCGGTCCCGCCCGGCCCGTCCGAGCCGGTCCCGCCCGGTTCCACCGGTCGGGTCCCGCCCGATTCCGCCGGTCGGGCGCCGCCGCGGGTGCGCGCGGGTCGATGTCGCACCGGGTGTGCGACCGGGCCCGGCACCGCCGCCTAGGGTTGCCTGCATCGACACCGGAGGGGGCCCGGACGGGGGCACCTGGCGGAGGAAGCGACGTGGGAGGGCGAAGAGCGCGGCACGACGGGCCCGCGCCGGACGGCGCACCCGCCGCGCTGCGGGTGGAGCCGCTGGCCGACCGGCCGGGGTTCGCGGTGTACGGGGACGTCGACGCGCAGACCCGGCCGGCGCTGGAGGCCGCACTGGAGGCCACGCTGGAGCACGACGGCGACGTGTGTGTCGATCTTGCCGGCGTGTCGTTCGTGGATACCGCCGGCGCGTGTGTTCTCGTGGCCGTGGGCAGGAGTCTCGGCCCGGGACGCCGGCTGCTCCTGCGGGACCCGCCCTACGGGCTGCGCCGCGTCATCGAGCTCATGTGGGGACAGCCGAGGACGATCGAAATGGATGCGCGATGAGGGCCGCCATCAGCCGAGTGTGCACCGGGGAGCCGTTCCGGCACGAGGCCCTGCTGTACCTGGACGCCGACGCCTACGCCCGCGCGTCGGTCCGCTTCATCGAGGCGGGGCTGGCCGCCGACGAGCCGGTGCTGGTCGCCGTCCCCCAGTCCAACATCGACCTGCTGCGCGACCACCTGGGCGCCGCCGCGGGCCAGGTGCGGTTCGTCGACATGCGCCGCGCCGGCCGCAACCCCAACCGGATCATCCCCTGGGTGCTGCGGGCGTTCCTGGACGAGCACCCCGACCGGCGGGTGCGGATCATCGGCGAGCCGATCTGGCCGGGCCGCGCCCCGGAGGAGGTGCCGCTGGCCATCCAGCACGAGGCGCTGATCAACCGGGCGTTCGCGGGTCGGCTCGCCACCATCCTGTGCCCCTACGACGCCGACCAGCTCGACGCGTCGATCCTGTCATTCGCCAACCGGACCCACCCGGTGGTGAGCGACGGCGAGCAGGCGCGGCCGTGCGCGAGCTACACCGACCCGGAGCGCGTGGTGGCGACTTTCAACGAGCCGCTGCCCGACCGCTCGGCGCCCGCCGCCGAGCTGGTCTTCACCCGCGCCACGCTCGGTGAGCTGCGGCACCGGGTGGCGCGGTTCGCGAGCCGGCTGGGGCTGGCCGACGCCCGGGCGGGGGATCTGCAGATCGCGGTCAACGAGGTGGCCACGAACACCGTGGTGCACGGCAGCGGGGCCGGGCGGCTGCGGATGTGGCCGGAGGCCGACCGGGTGGTCTGCGAGATCCAGGGCCCGGGCCACATCGCGGACTGGCTCGCCGGCCGGCTCGTGCCGCCCGAGGACAGCCCGCGCGGACGCGGCCTGCTGGTGGCCAACCTGCTGTGCGACCTCGTGGAGACCCACACCCATCCCACCAGCACGACCACCCGCCTGCACATGCGTCGCTAGCCGGCCGGCGGGCCCGGTGTGGGCCCCGGGCGGGCCAGCCGCACGCTGTCTCCGGGCGCGACCTCGAGCACCACGGCCGCCCGCCCGCCGTGCACCGCCACCGCGGCCCGGCCCGCGGAGTCCACGAACACCACGAGGCCGCCGCGCGGCGCGTCGGCGAAGGTCGACCCGCGCACCGCGGGCAGGCCGTTGGCGCTGAGGTCCGGGCCGAGTGCGGCCAGGTCGTCGGCGTCGGCCGCCAGCTGCACGTTGCCGAACCGGTCGACCGCGGTGACCTCGGCCAGCAGCCAGCCGGGCCCGCTGGCGCGCGCCGGGTCCGGCAGCCGGACCACACTGTGCGGGTCGACCGCGGGACCGGCGTCGGTCGGATCCGCGCCGGCGGCCAGCCGCGCCGCGGCGGGCGCGAAGACGTCCCGGCCGTGGAAGGTGGCCGAGACCGTCGGGGCGCGCCACGCGGGGTTGGTCAGCTCGGCCGCCGCGACGATGCCGCCGAGCGCGTCGGCGGCCCAGGGCAGCAGGCCGTTGTCCGGCCCGACGAGCAGCCCCGCCGGGGTGCGCAGCACCAGCGCCCGACGGGCGGTGCCCACGCCGGGGTCGACCACCGCCACGTGTACCGCGGTGGGCAGGTCCGGCACCGTCTGGGCCAGCACCGTGGCGCCCCGCCGCACGTCCCCCGGGGGCACCGCGTGCGTCACGTCGAGCACCCGCACCTGCGGTGCGAGTCGCCCGATCGCACCGTGGCAGGCCGCGACGAACCCGTCGAAGAGTCCGTAGTCGGTGGTAAGGCTGATCCATCCGTAGCCGGTCATACCGCGAAGGTAGTCGCCGCGGCTACCCGGCGGTGCGCCCGTCGGACGGCTGGCGACGGCGGTGCCGTCCGCTTACCCGCGCAGGCGCAGGCCGCGCGGGGTGGCGCGGAAGCCGGCCGCGGCCAGCGCCTCGCCCAGCGGCGAGGCCCGCACCGCCCCGCCGTCGGCCCGCTCCACGGACATCGCCCCGAGCGCCCCGGCGTGCACGGCGTCGGCCAGCGCCTTGGCGGCCAGGGCCAGAGCGTCGGGGTCGGTGCTGAACGACAGCACCGTGCGTCCGCCGCGCTCCACGTAGAGCACGAGGTCACCCTCGGCCAACACGACCAGGGCACCGGCCTTGCGCCCTGGTCGGTGGCCGCCGGCCGGTGGGGTGCCGCCGCCGGGCGGGGGATCGGCCACGTCCTCCGCCCGGTCCGGCCAGGGCAGCGCCGCTCCGTACGGATTGGCGGGATCGGTCGCGGCCAGCACCAGGGCCGGGCCGGCGCCGCGCCGCGGCGGCGGGGTCCGCAGCCGGTCCACGGCGCCGGGCACGGCGAACTGCGCCGCACCCAGCCCCTCCACGAAGTAGCCGCGCCGCGCCGCCCCGCGCTCCTCAAGCCCGGCCAGCACCGGATACACCCCGGCGAAGCCGCCGGGCGGGCCTTCGGCGGCCACCGCGCCGCGGGTGAGCACCCCGTGCCGCTCCAGCAGCGCGTCCGCCCGGGCCGCCGCCCGCCGCGTCGGGTCCGGGTCCCGCTCCGGCAGCCGGGACCACCGCCCCACCGCGTGCGGCGGCCCACCGCGCGGCGGCAGGGCGACGCGGCCGGGGCGGCGGTACCGGGTGCGCGGCGGCGCCGCCCGGGACCGGTGGGCGCCGGTGCCGCCCAGGGCGGCGCGCAGCGGGGCCAGGGTGTCGTTGGTCAGCCAGCCGGCCCACACCAGCTCCCACAGCGCCGCGGCCAGCGCGGCGTCGTCGGTTGCGCCCACCCGGTCGGCCAGCGCGCGGAAGAACAGCGCCTGCCCATCGGCCAGCGCGTCGAGCACGGCCCGGCGCTCCGGGGTGAGCGCCAGCGCCTCGTCCGGCGCCGGCAGCAGCAGCGGCGCCACGTCCGCGTACGCCAGGCGTACCCAGCCGTCCCCGCCGGAGATCGCCCCGGCGCCGGCCCACACCACCTCGCCGGCGGCGCACAGCTCGTCCAGGTACGCGGGGGAGTAGTCGGCCACCCGCGCCGGCAGCACGAGCCGCTCCAGCGCGGACGCCGGCACGGCGGCGCCCTGCAGCTGCTCCACGGCGGCGGCCACCGCGGCCACGCCGCGCGCCGCGCCGCCGACCTGCTGCCAGCCCGGCAGGAACGCGGCCAGCCGGCGCGGCGGCACCGGCTCGATCTCCCTGCGCAGGGCCGCCAGCGACCGGCGGCGCAGCGTGCGCAGCACCTCCGCGTCGCACCACTGGGTGCCGGCCTCGCCGGGGCTGAACTCCCCGGACACGACGCGGCCGGAGGCGGCCAGGCGGCGCAGCGCCTGCTCGACCACGAACACCCCGAGCCCGAACCGGGCGGCGCAGGCCCCCGCGTGGAACGGCCCGTGGCCGCGCGCGTACCGGGCGACCAGGTCGCCCAGCGGGTCGGCCACCGGCTCCAGGTGCGCCTGCGGGACACCGACCGGCAGCGCCACGCCCAGCGCGTCGCGCACCCGGCCGGCGTCCTCGACCGCCAACCAGCGCTCCTGGCCGGCGATGCGCACCCGGATCGCCCGCCGGGCGGCGGCCAGCTCGGCGGCGGCGCCGGGCGGGGTGCCGCGGGCCGCCAGCTCGGCGTCGGTCAGGTCGCCCAGCACCCGCAGCAGCTCCGCCACGTCCTCGGCGTCGCGCGGCCGGCGCTCGGGCGTCAGAGCGCGCAGCTGCCGCTCGGTGTCGGCCACCACGGCCGGGTCCAGCAGCTCGCGCAGGTCCACCCGGCCGAGCAGCTCCGCCAACAGGGTGGAGTCCAGCGCCAGCGCGGCGGCGCGGCGCTCGGCCAGCGGGGCGTCGCCCTCGTAGAGGAAGGCCCCGACGTAGCCGAACAGCAGTGACCGGGCGAACGGCGAGGGCCGTGGGGTCTCCACCTCCACCAGGCGGACCCGGCGGGCGGCCAGGTCGCCCATGAGGGTGGTCAGGCCGGGGACGTCGAACACATCCCGCAGGCACTCCCGGGCCGCCTCCAGCGTGATCGGAAAATCGGCGAACTCCCGCGCCACCTCCAGCAGCTGGGCCGCGCGCTGGCGTTGCTGCCACAGCGGCTGGCGGCGGCGCGGGTCCCGCCGGGGCAGCAGCAGGGCCCGCGCCGCGCACTCCCGGAACCGGGACGCGAACAGCGCCGAGGCGCCCACCGACTCCTCGACCAGCGGGCCGATCTCCGCAGCGTCGAAGGCCACCAGGTCGGCGCCGGGCGGCTCGTCGGTGGTGTCGGGCAACCGCACGACTATGCCGTCGTCGGCGGGCATGACCTGGGCGTCGACGCCGTACCGCTGTGCCAGGCGGCGCCCGATGGCCAGCGCCCACGGGCCGTTGACCCGGGCGCCCAGCAGGCAGTGCACCGCCAGCCGCCAGTCGCCCAGCTCGTCGCGGAACCGCTCCACCACCACCGTGCGGTCGTCGGGCAGCTGCCGGGTCGCCGCGCGCTGCTCGCGCAGGTAGGACAGGAGGTTGCCGGCGGCCCACTCGTCCAGCCCGGCGGCCCGCAGCGCGGCGGCCGCCGCCTCGTCGTCGCGCCGGGCCAGCGCCCGCAGCCGCGCCCCGATGGCCCGGCCCAGCTCCACCGGGCGGCCCGGCGAGTCGCCCTTCCAGAAGGGCATCTTCGCCGCCGCGCCGGGCGCGGGGGAGACCAGGACCCGGTCCGGGGTGATGTCCTCGATCCGCCAGGAGCTGGAGCCGAGCAGGAAGACATCGCCGACGCGCGACTCGTACACCATCTCCTCGTCCAGCTCGCCCACCCGCACCGGGCGCGCGGCGCCGGCCAGGAACACCCCGAACAGCCCCCGGTCCGGGATGGTGCCGCCGCTGGTCACCGCCAGCCGCTGGGCGCCCGGACGGCCGGTGACCACATCGGCCGCGCGGTCCCACACCAGGCGGGGCCGCAGCTCGGCGAAGGCGGTCGACGGGTAGCGGCCGGAGAGCATGTCCAGCACCGCCTCCAGGGCCGAGTCGGGCAGCTCGGCGAACGGCGCCGCCCGGCGCACCAGGGCGGCCAGCTCGGCCACCGGCCACGGATCCATGGCCACCATCGCCACGATCTGCTGGGCCAGCACGTCCAGCGGGTTGCGCGGGTACCTCAGCTCCTCGATGGCGCCGTCCGCCATCCGCTCGGCCACCACCGCGCAGGACAGCAGATCCCCGCGGTGCTTGGGGAACACCACCCCGCGGGACACCGCGCCGACCTGGTGTCCGGCCCTGCCGATGCGTTGCAGGCCGGCGGCCACGCTCGGCGGCGCCTCGATCTGCACCACCAGGTCGACGGCGCCCATGTCGATGCCCAGCTCCAGGCTGGAGGTGGCCACCACGGCGGGCAGCCGGCCGGCTTTGAGCGCCTCCTCGATGTGCCGGCGCTCCTCCCGGGAGACGCTGCCGTGGTGCGCCCGGGCCACCACCGGCGGCGCGCCCGCGGCCGCGCCGGCCTGGGCCATCAGCGCGGCCGGCAACCCGCCGGCCGGTCCGCCGCCGCCCGGTGCCGGTGCGGCCGCCGGAGCCGGGGCCGACGGCCCGGCTCCGGCCGCGCGCCGCTCGAGCGCCAGCTCGTTGAGCCGGGCGCAGAGGCGCTCGGCGCCGCGCCGCCCGTTGGTGAACACGATGGTCGAGCGGTGCTGTTCGATGAGGTCGAGTACCCGTTCCTCGACCGCCGGCCAGATCGACGCCCGCCGGGCGGCGCCGGGCTCGGCGTCCTCCGCCGGCTCGTCGAGGCGGGTCATGTCCTCGACCGGGACCTGCACCTGCACCTCGATCGTCTTGTCCGCGCCGGGCTGGACCACGGTCACCGGCCGCGCCCCGCCGAGGAACCGGGCCACCTCGTCGATCGGGCGGACGGTCGCCGACAGCCCGATCCGCTGCGCCGGCCGGGGCAGCAGCGCGTCGAGGCGCTCCAGGGACAGGGCCAGGTGCGCCCCGCGCTTGGTCGCCGCGACCGCGTGCACCTCGTCCACGATCACGGTCTGCACGCCGCGCAGCGACTCGCGCGCCGCCGAGGTCAGCAGCAGGAACAGCGACTCCGGGGTGGTGATCAGAACGTCGGGCGGGGTCCGGGCGAAGGCCCGCCGCTCGTCCGCCGGCGTGTCGCCGGTCCGCATGCCCACGGCCACCTCCGGCGGCGCCAGGCCAAGCCGGGCCGCTGCCTGCCCGATGCCGGCCAGCGGCGCCCGCAGGTTGCGCTCGACGTCCACGGCCAGGGCCTTGAGCGGGCTGACGTAGAGCACCCGGCACCGGGCGGTGACGCTCGTCGGACGCGGCTCGGCGGCCAGCCGGTCCAGGGACCACAGGAAGGCGGCGAGTGTCTTGCCGGAGCCGGTGGGCGCCACCACCAGGGCGTGCTCGCCGGCGGCGATCGCCCGCCAGGCGCCCGTCTGGGCGGGGGTGGGGGCGGCGAAGGCGGCCGAGAACCACGCCCTCGTCGCCGTCCCGAACTCCGCGAGCACGCTGCCCCCCTCCTGCGGCCCCCTGTCGGTCCCGGCC
>DATMJT010000074.1:0-2094 GCA_035553735.1 Pilimelia sp. | reverse complement strand
CTCCTGCACCATGAAGCTCAACGCGACCACGGAGATGGAGCCGATCACCTGGCCCGCCTTCGCCGACGTGCACCCCTACGCGCCGCCGGAGCAGACCGCCGGCTACCGCGCCCTGGTCGCGCAGCTGGAGGGCTGGCTGGCGGAGCTGACCGGCTACGACGCGGTCAGCGTGCAGCCCAACGCCGGCTCGCAGGGGGAGCTGGCCGGTCTGCTGGCCATCCGGGCCTACCACCGCGACCGCGGGCAGCCGGACCGCGACGTGTGCCTGATCCCGTCCTCGGCGCACGGCACCAACGCGGCCAGCGCGGTGCTGGCCGGGCTGCGGGTGGTCGTCGTGGCCTGCGACGCCGCCGGCAACGTGGACCTGGTGGACCTGGACCGCAAGATCGAGGCGCATCGGGACACCCTCGCCGCGATCATGGTCACCTACCCGTCCACCCACGGGGTGTACGAGACGGCCATCGCCGAGCTGTGCGCCAAGGTGCACGACGCCGGCGGGCAGGTCTACGTGGACGGGGCGAACCTCAACGCCCTGCTCGGCTTCGCCAAGCCGGGCCGCTTCGGTGCCGACGTGTCGCACCTGAACCTGCACAAGACGTTCTGCATCCCGCACGGCGGCGGCGGGCCGGGGGTCGGGCCGGTGGCGGTCCGGGCGCACCTGGCCCGGTACCTGCCGGCGGACCCGCTGGCCGCCGACGGCGCCCCGGTCGGCCCGGTCGCGGCCGCCCGGCACGGCTCCGCCGGCATCCTGCCCATCCCGTGGACGTACCTGCGGATGATGGGCCCCGACGGGCTGTCGCGGGCCACCGCGGTGGCCGTGCTGGCCGCCAACTACGTCGCGGCGCGGCTGCGCCCGCACTACCCGATCCTGTACGCCGGCAACAAGGGCCTGGTCGCCCACGAGTGCATCCTGGACCTGCGCCCGCTCACCCGCAGCTGCGGGATCACGGTCGACGACGTGGCCAAGCGGCTCATCGACTACGGCTTCCACGCCCCGACGATGTCGTTCCCGGTGGCCGGCACGCTGATGGTGGAGCCCACCGAGAGCGAGGACCTGGCCGAGCTGGACCGGTTCTGCGACGCGATGATCGCCATCCGGGCGGAGATCGACAGGGTGGCCGCGGGGGAGTGGCCGGCGGGGGACAACCCGCTGGTCAACGCCCCGCACACCGCGGCGATGGCCACGGCCGACGAGTGGCCGCACCCGTACCCGCGGTCGGTCGGGGCGTACCCGGGGCCGGCGGCGGCCGGCGGGGCGTCCGCCGCGGGCAAGTACTGGCCGCCCGTGCGCCGCATCGACGGTGCGTACGGCGACCGCAACCTCGTGTGCGCCTGTCCGCCCGCCGAGGCGTTCGGCTGAGGGTTGCCTCGTGGGCGCCGCTGTGTCGGCGCCCACGACGGCGCCCGGTCCCGATGGGACCGGGCGCCGTGCTGCAGTAGGGTGCCGCCGGAGCGCGGGCTCCGGCGGCGGGACTCAGGCGGCCAGGGCGTGCCGGGCGGGCCCGCGGTGCGGGGCGATGGTGCTGCCGTCGGGGAGAAGCTCCCCGGTGTCCTCGAAAATGATCACGCCGTTACAGAGCAGGCTCCACCCTTGCTCGGGATGCCGCGCCACGGTGCGCGCGGCCTCCCGGTCGATGGCGGTGGCCGAGGGACACGGGGGCTGGTGCTGACACATCGGGATCTCCGGGGATGGGGGTGCTGTGTCATGGTTCACATGACCAGTGATGCACGCTACCAAGGCCAACGACACCCCTCCGCCCGGGTCACGGCACGAACGCGGGAGAATCCACCCAACGGATGAGGCAGATCGAACCGGTTGTCGCGCACTCTGCTCCGGTAGCCGCGCCGGCGCCGCCCGGCGCCCCGCCCGGCTGCTCCGCCGTGTTAGCAGAGCGTGACCGTCTGCAGTGGTGGGTGGCCGACGGCGGCGACCCGACCGCGCTGCTGGAGGACTTCCTCGTCGCCCACGGCCTGCCCGCGCGCGACCTGTCCTGCCCGCCCGACCCGGCCCGGCGGCACCGGGCCCGCCCCGGCCGGGACACCACAGCCGGCGGCGGCCTGGCGCCCGGGGCCTGCGGGGCGGCGGTGTACCTG
>DATMJT010000073.1:0-4868 GCA_035553735.1 Pilimelia sp. | reverse complement strand
TCCCCGGGGTCCCACTGGGCGATAGCCCCCACCCGCGGCGTGTTGTCGACCGCGAAGCCCAGCCACCGGGCATTGCGGTCCCAGTCCCCCGCGTCGCCCCATCCGCCGGACACGCCGTGGCGCCACATGTGGTTGTGGAAGTAGCCGTTGAGCTGCTCCATCCGCCACGAGACGAAGGACGTGCACTGACGCGGGGTCATCCACCACCGGTCCTCGGCGGGCAGGCTCTGCCGGTAGGGGTAGTCGTCGCCCTGCGGACGCCGGCCGGTGGGGGCGCACTCGGCCGCCACGCGGCGGCCGGCGACGGCCTCCACCAGCGCGTGGGTCACCCACGTGCCGTCGCTGAGCCGGTTCCACAGGGTACTGGCCCCGCGCGGACCCTCGATCGGCTGCGTGCTGGTCGTGCAGACGATCCGCACCAGCGCACCGTCCGCCACGCCGCCGACCCGGTCGTAGTGGGTGCCGGGCCCGGCCCGCAGGTTCGCCGTGGCGCCCGCCTCGCTGGTGTCGATCCGGGCCGGTACGCCCGCAGGCGACCCGGCGGTCGACGCAACAGCGGGCACCGCGGCCGACGGCGCGGCGGGCGCGGCGGCCGGCACCGCGGCCGACCCCACGGCGGCGCCGGGCGGCGCCGGCCGGTCGGTGCCGGCCGCGGCCACGCCGCCGGCGGACAGGAGCACGCCGGCCAGGGCGGCGACCGGGCGGGCGGCCCGGACGGGGCGAACGATCACTGCGTCATCACATCCCGAACGAACGCGGCCGCACCTCCCGTAGGGGGAACGAACGACCCCGCCGCACGGATGTGCCGGCCCCGACGCGCCGGTGCCCCACCGACCGGTCGGGTCGGCGGGGCACCGGGCTCCGGCGCGGTGTCAGTGCCGGGGCTGCTGGTCGCCGCCGGCCGGCGGCAGGATCTGGGTGGGCTCGTCCACCGGCGGGTACACCGGCGCGCTGCCCTGCGGGTACGTGGCCACGGTCGGCTCGCCGGACGGGACGGCCTCCGGCTGGCCCTCCGCCGCGCCACCGGGCGCCGTGGTCGCGTACGCGGGACGCGGCGCCGCCGCCGGGCTGGACGCCTGCCCGACGTCCCGGCGCCCGGCCTGGTACGCCTGCGCCCGCTCCGCGATGGTCTGCGACTCCTCGGCGGCCCGGTCCAGCCAGGACTCCCACCGCCGGGACATCGGCCGCACCAGACCGCCACCGACGCCGACGATGAGGATGCCGGCGACCGTGGCCAGCACCGCGATCAGGATCGGCGTGGTCACCGTGGTGGCGATGCCGACCTGGTTGAGGGCGGCGATGACGCCGATGCCCAGGATGAACCAGGAGGCGGCGTTGGCCAGGATGCGCCCGTACGACAGCCCGGCCAGCGCGTTGCCGACCAGGTCCTTGACGGCGCTGGCGATGGCCGCGGCCACCACCACGATGATGACGGCGACAAACGCCCTGGGCAGCCAGGCGACCACGGCCGTGATCAGGTCGGACACCGGGTTGGGGCCCCAGATGCCGAAGGCGAGCTGCAGGGTGAACAGCACCACGGCGTAGTACACCAGCTTGGCCACGATGTCGGAGGCGTCGTACCGGCTGCGGGCGAGCGCGGTGCGCAGCCCGCCCCGCTCCACGGCGCGGTCGAAGCCGACCCGCTCCAGCACCTTGTCCGTCCCCGTGCGCAGCAGGCGGGCCACCAGCAGGCCCACCACCAGAATCACCACAAAGGCCAGCGCCTTGGGCAGGAACAGCGCTACTGAACGCAGCATGTCTGTGACGACATCACGCACCTTGGTCCTCCTACGGTCGTGCCGGGGAATAGCGGGGTTGAATCTGCCGGAATTCGTTACCCCCGTGCCTGCCTCGACAAACTGCCGGCCGCCAACCGTGCGGCCGGCGCCGGTGGGGCGGCGAATTCGACACCAATCCCCGATGGCCGAAAGTGATCGTGTGAGGTGGGCCGCACCGAAACGGGCCGCGCCGCCGTTTCCGCCCCGAGCCCTCGGTTAACACCAGGAAGTCCGTTTCCCCCCAACGCAAGGGAGTAGTGATGGCTATCGGGATCCTGCGCAACCTGGTCCTGGCCGGGGCGCTGGTCGTCGGCGGCGTCGGGCTGGCCGCCGCGCCGGCGGCCGCCGCGCCGCAGACCGACCGCAGCCCGGTCACCACCCAGTCGCAGCGCGGCTCCTTGACCTCCACGGTCAAGGGCACGTTCACCGACGCCACGGGCGGCACCGGGACCGTGACCGGCACCTTCGTGCCCACCCGGTTCGCCGTGACCGACGGCGAGCTGCTGGCCACCGGCACCCTGACCGCCACCCTGGTGGACGCGGCGGGTGAGACGGTCGGCACCGCCACCGAGACGGTGTCGCTGCCGCTGGTGCGCTCCGCCAGCACGGTGGACGCGGTCGCGCCGTGCAACATCCTGAACCTGGTGCTCGGGCCGCTGGACCTCAACCTCCTGGGCCTGGAGGTCCACCTGGACCAGGTGGTCCTGGACATCGTCGCGCAGTCCGGCCCCGGCAACCTGCTCGGCAACCTGCTCTGCGCGGTCGCCGGGCTGCTCGACCGGGGCGGCTCGCTGTACTCCATCGCGTTCCTGCTCAACACGATCCTGGGCCTGCTGGGCCGGTAATGCCGGCGGCCCGGCCCGCCACCGGCGGGCCGGGCCGGGCGAGGCTGCGGTAGTCGGTGGGGCGTGCGGACCGGTCCGTACGCCCCACCGCCGTGTCGGCGGGCGCTCCCCGCCACCACCGCCACCGCGACCGTGCCGGCGGGGCTCGACCAGCCGGGCGCACCGGCGCTGGGCAGCCAGCCTCAACCGGGGCCCACGGCGGCCGATGGGCGGGGAATGAGGAACGGCCGCCGGGCGAAGCGCGCCGGGCGGCTCAACGCCCTGCGCGCCGAGCTGGACGAGCTGGAGAGCCTGCCGCACGAGCACCGCGCCGACGCCAGCGCCCGGGCACACGCCGCCGAGGAGCGCGCGCGTGAGCTCGGCGCCGTCGACCTGCAGATGCGGGCGCAGCTCGTCCAGGCCGACGCGATCGCCCGCCGGGGCCGCACCGCGGCCAGCGCCCGCATCATCCGCGAGGTCAACCGGTGGGCGCAGGAGTACGGTCACCGGTACCTGCTGGCCCGCAGCCACCGCCACCTGGCCGCGCTGATCCGTACCCTGGGCGACTACCCCACCTCGCTGGAGCACGCGGTGCGCGCGGTGGAGCTGCTCGACGACGACACCCCGCCCAAGGTGCGGATCGACCACGACCTCATGCTGGCCATCACGCTGGCCCGCATCGGTGACTTCGACACGGCGCTCGCCCGGTGCCGCAGCGCGCTGCACGAGGCGGACCGGCAGGGCTTCACGGACCTGCACATCGCGCTGCTCAACAACGTCTCCTACATGAACTACATGGCCGGGCGGACCGGGGACGCGCTGGCCGCCGCCCGGGAGATGGCCGCGCGGGCGACCGCCCACGGTCGGCCGCTGAACCCGACGTTCGTCGACACCCTGGGCCGGGCGCTGCTGGCCGCGGGCAACCCCCGCGAGGCCGCCGGGGTCCTGGAGGCGGCCCTACGCCGGATCGACCACCACGGCGGCGAGCCGGATGCCCTGGCCGACTGCCTGCTCACCCTGGCCGAGGCCCGGCGGGCACTGGCCGAGCTGGACCTGGCGCACGGCAGCCTTGACGAGTGCGAGACGCTGTGCGAGGCGCGCGGGCTGGCCGAGGTGCGGGTGCGGGTGCACCAGGAGCGGGCCGCGCTCTACGCGGCGCAGGAGCGCTACCGGGAGGCGTACGAGGAGCACCGGCGCTTCTACGCGGCCTCGGCCGCGCTGTTCACCAGCGAGCGCGACGGGCGGGCCAAGATCGTCCAGGCGGTGTTCGAGACCGCGGAGGCGCGCCGGGACCGCGAGCGCTTCCGGCGGCTGTCGCTGCACGACCCGCTCACCGGCCTGTACAACCGCCGGTACGTGGACGAGCGCCTGCCCGAGCTGCTGGTCCACGCCGCCCGCGACGCCACTCCGCTGGCGGTGGCCCTGGCCGACCTGGACCACTTCAAGCGGATCAACGACTCGCTCTCCCACGAGACCGGCGACGCCGTGCTGGTGGCCGTGGCCGGCATCCTGGAGGCCAGCATGCCGCGCGACGGCTTCGCCGCCCGGCTCGGCGGCGAGGAGTTCCTGCTCGTGCTGCCCGGTCTGGACGAGCCCGCCGCGGTGGCGCTGTGCGAGCGCATCCGCCAGCTGCTGCACCGTCACGACTGGAGCGGCGTCACCGGGGGCACGCCGGTCACGGCGAGCTTCGGCGTCGCCGTACCGGAGCCGCCGGCCACCCAGGTGGCCCTGCTGCGCCGCGCGGACGCGCACCTGTACGCGGCCAAGAGCGCCGGCCGCGACCGGGTGGTCTCCGACCCGGCGGCCGGGTCGGGACCGGCCGAGCCCGGCGCCGGCCGCCGGGCGGCCTGACCGGCGGGACCGGCGATCAGCGGCCGCCGGGCGGTCTGACCGGCGTCACCGGCCCGGCCGGTCCAGGATCACCGACCGGGTCAGCAGCCGCGGCCGGTCCGGGTCCCGGCCGCGCGCCTCCGCCCAGGCCACCGCGAACCGCTGCGCCAACACCAGTTCGGCGAGCGGGTCGAGCTCCGTGGCCCGCAGCCGCGCGCCGGCCGCCCCGACCAGGTCCAGCAGACCCGCGGGCAGCGGCCCGAACGCCCACACCAGCGAGCGCGCCCCGGCCGCCGCGGCCGGACCGTGGCGGAACTCCGTCGCCGGGTACGACTCCGCCCACCCGCCGGCCGCCTCGCGGATCTTCAGGGCGGCCTCGTGGGCCAGCCCCACCGTCCACCCGGTGCCCAGGAACACCACGTGGTCTACCTCGTCG
>DATMJT010000072.1:0-4504 GCA_035553735.1 Pilimelia sp. | reverse complement strand
GTCTTGTCGAACATCGGCCACCGGCCCGCCCGCGGGTCCTCCCCCGCCTTGGTCCGCCGCGTGCACGGCCAGCAGCCGATCGAGGCGTAGCCCTGGCTGAGCAGCGGGTTCACCGGCACGTCGTGCCGGGAGATGTAGGCGTCCACCTCCGCCTGGGTCCAGGCGGCCAGCGGGTTCACCTTCACCTTGCCGCGACCGGCCTCGAACTGCACCACCGGCGTGTTGGCCCGGGTCGGCGACTCGTCGCGGCGCAGCCCCGCGGCCCACGCGTCGTAGTCGGCCAGCGCCCGGCCCAGCGGCTCGACCTTGCGCAGCGCGCAGCACTGGTCGGGGTTGCGGGCGAACAGCCGGGGGCCGTGCAGGCCGTCCTGCTGGCCCACGGTCAGCCGCGGCCGGATGGACCGGATGTTCACCGGCATGGTCGCCGCCACCTGGTCGCGTACCCGCAGCGTCTCCGGGAAGTGCAGGCCGGTGTCCAGGAAGATGACGTCCACCCCGGGCACCACCCGGGACACCACGTGGACCAGCACCGCGTCGGCGAACGAACTGGTCACGCAGAAGCGCTCGCCGAACTGCCCCGCGGCCCAGGCCACGACGTCCTCCGCCCGGCGGCCCTCCAGGTCGCGGGCCGCCCGCGCGGCCAGCTCCCGCAGCTCGTCGGGGTCCCGTCCGGTCTCCGTGGTCAGGCGCACCAGTCCCGGCGCCGTCGACAGCTGTTTCACGGGCTCTCCACCTCTCGATTCAGCAGTCCGATGAACGTCACCGAAAACACCCGCGCGCAGCCGCGGCACGCCCAGGCCCCGTGCCGCGCCTCGTGCGGGCGCAGGTCCTCCTCGCCGCAGTACGGGCAGTACAGCGGTGCCGCGCGCTCACTCACGGCGTCCCCCGCTCACCGCAGCGCGTCCTCGTCGGCCCGGATCACCCAGTCCGCGAACGACTCGCCGGCCGTGCGCCCGGCCGCGTACCGCAGGGCCAGCCGCTCCACGTACGCGGGCAGCTCCTCGGCCGTGGTCTTGAGGCCGCGGACCTTGCGGCCGAAGCCGGCCCGCTGGCCCTGGGCCATGGCCAGCCCGCCGCCGAGATGGACCTGGAAGCCCTCCACCTGCCGGCCGTCCGGCCCCATCACGAGCTGACCCTTGAGGCCGATGTCGGCGGTCTGGGTGCGGGCGCAGGCGTTGGGGCAGCCGTTGAGGTGCACCGAGATGTCGAGGTCGTGCTCGCGCAGCCGATCCTCCAGGCGGGTCACCAGGTCGATGGCCCGGGCCTTGGTCTCCACGATGGCCAGCTTGCAGAACTCGATGCCGGTGCAGGCCATGGTGCTGCGCCGCCAGCCCGACGGCCGCGCCTCCAGACCGATCTCGCGCAGCCCGGCCACCAGCGAATCCACCCGCTCGGCGGCGATGTCGAGCACCAGGAGCTTCTGGTACGGGGTGAGCCGCACCCGGTCGCTGCCGTGCGCCGACACCAGGTCGGCCAGCCGGGCGAGCTGGCTGCCGGAGACCCGCCCGGCGACCGGGGCGGCGCCGACGTAGTGCCGGCCGTCGCGCTGGCGGTGCACGCCCACGTGGTCGATCGGCTTGGCCGGCAGCGCCGGCGGCGGCCCGTCGCGCAGCGCCCCGCCCAGGTACTCCTTCTCCAGCACCTCGCGGAACTTGGCCACCCCCCAGTCGGCGACCAGGAACTTCAGCCGGGCGCGGTGCCGCAGCCGCCGGTAGCCGTAGTCGCGGAAGACCGACACGACGCCCTCCCACACCTCCGGCACCTCGGCCAGCGGCACCCAGGCGCCGAGCCGCTGGGCGAGCATCGGGTTGGTGGACAGGCCGCCGCCGACCCACAGGTCGAAGCCGGGACCGTGCTGCGGGTGCTCCACCCCCACGAACGCCACGTCGTTGACCTCGTACGGCACGTCGGCCAGCCAGGAGATCGAGGACTTGAACTTGCGCGGCAGGTTGCTGTAGCGGGGGTCGCCGACGTAGCGCGCGACGATCTCCCTCAGGGCAGGGGTGGGATCGAGCACCTCGTCGGCGGAGATCCCGGCCACCGGACTGCCCAGCACGACGCGCGGGCAGTCCCCGCACGCCTCGGTGGTGGACAGCCCGACCTCCTCCAACGCCCGCCAGATCGCCGGCATGTCCTCGATCCGCACCCAGTGCAGCTGGATGTTCTGCCGGTCGGTGATGTCGGCGGTGTCCCGGGCGTAGCGCTGCGAGAGGTCCGCGATGACCCGCAGCTGCGCCAGGCTGAGCTGCCCCCCGTCGACCCGGACGCGGAGCATGAAGTACTCGTCCTCCAGCTCCTCCGGCTCCAGCACCGCGGTGCGCCCGCCGTCGATGCCGGCCTTGCGCTGGGTGTACAGGCCCCACCAGCGGAACCGGCCCCGCAGGTCCGCCGGGTCGATGGACGCGAACCCGCGGTGGGCGTAGATGTTCTCGATGCGGGCGCGGACGTTGAGCGGATTGTCGTCCTTCTTGGTCCGCTCGTTGGGGTTCAGCGGCTCCCGGTGGCCCAGGGCCCACTGCCCCTCGCCACGCGCCCGCCGGACGGGCCGGGCCGGCTTGGGGGCGGGGGTGCTGGGGTTGACCGCCATCGCGGCGTCCTCCGAGTGTGTGCGGCGGTGGGCGCGCACGCGCCGGCTCGACGGCGGGTCGAGCGGACGATCCCTCGGGATCCGGCGCGGTGGCGCCCGCGGAAAGGGAAAGCGGGCGGCGTCAGCGAGCCGGACAGATGGCGCTGCGCGTGCGGCCGTAGTCGACGTGGCGGCGGGCCACGAAGCGGCGCTGCACGGCGGTAATCATGGCGACAAGAATCTCACAGCCGGCGCCCGTAAGGCCACCCCGCGGCGGCCCCGGACCGGTGGAAGCGGGTGTGACGCCCGCTACCCGACCCGGCGCACGGCTCACTTCTGCCGGCTCAACGGCACGACCAGGACCGCCTCGGTGCCGCCGCCGGCCCGGCCGCGCAGCTCGATGGTGCCCCGCAGCTCCCCGGCGGCCAGCGTGCGGACGATCTGCAGGCCCAGCCGGTCGCTGCCGGCCAGGTCGAAGTCGGCGGGCAGGCCGCGGCCGTCGTCCGCCACGGTCACGTGCAGCTGGCGGCGGAACCGGTGCGCCGCGACCACCACCTCGCCGGCGGCCCCGGCCAGGCCGTGCGCCACGGCGTTGAGCAGCAGCTCGTTGAGCACCATCACCAGCGGAGTGGCGATCTCCGCGGGCAGTACGCCGAAGGTGCCCTCGCGGCGCAGCACGACCTCGGACTCCGACGCCGCCGCCCCGTCGGCGGCCGCGCTGGCCACCCGGTCGACGATCGCGTCGAACTCCACCTCCTCGTCGCTGCCCAGCGACAGCGTCTCGTGCACCAACGCGATCGAGGCCACCCGGCGCACCGACTCCTCCAGCGCCGCCCGCGCCGCGGGGATCTGCACCCGGCGCGCCTGCAGGCGCAGCAGCGCCGCGACCGTCTGCAGGTTGTTCTTCACCCGGTGGTGGATCTCGCGGATGGTGGCGTCCTTGGTGACCAGGGCCCGGTCCCGCCGCCGCACCTCGGTCACGTCCCGGACCAGCACGAGCGCGCCGATGGGCACCCCGGCCGGCAGCAGCGGCAGGGCCCGGATCAGCACGGTGGCGCCGCGCGCCTCGACCTCCTTGCGGGCCGGGGCGACGCCGCGCAGCGCGGCCTGGATCCGCTCGGCCACGTCGCGGCCCTCCAGCGGGTCGTCGGCCAGCCGCCCGGCCAGCGCGGGCAGGTCCTCGCCGACCAGGTGGGCGGCGAACCCCAGCCGGCGGTACGCGGACTGGGCGTTCGGGCTGGCGTAGGTGACCCGGCCGTCGGCGTCCAGGCGGATCAGCCCGTCGCCCACCCGCGGCGCCGAGGTGGTCTCGCCGCGGTGCCGCTGGGCCGGCGGGAAGGTGCCGTCGGCGATCATCTGGGCGAGGTCGTCGGCGGTGGTGAGGTAGTTGAGCTCCAGTTGGCTCGGCGAGCGGGCGGTGGACAGGTTCGTCGCGCGGCCCACCACGGCGATGATCTCCCCGGGCTCGCCCTCGGCGGTGCGGCGCCGCACCGGGATCGCCTCGTGCCGGGCCGGGGTGCCGCCGTCCCAGACCGGGTCCCCCTCGCGCCAGATCCGGCCCTGTGCACAGGCGACCGCCAGGTGCGTCACCGCCGGGCCCGCCACGATGTGCCCCACCTGGTCGTCCTGGTAGGCCGTGGGGGCGGTCACCGGGCGCACCTGGGCGACGCACAGGAACGCCGGCGGCCCGGCGCCGTCCGGCGGCGCCGCCGGGTCCGGGCCGACCGGCACCCACAGCAGCAGGTCCGCGAAGGACAGGTCGGCGATCAGCTGCCAGTCGGCGGCCAGCCGGTGCAGGTGCTGGATGTCGTCGTCGCCGAGGGCGGTGTGCTCCTCGACCAGGTCACGCAGGGTGGACACGGCACCCAGCGTCGCACGTCGCGGCACCGCGCCCGCCCCCGACCGGCTCAGCGCCCGGCCCGGTGCCGGGCGCTGAGC
>DATMJT010000071.1:0-22292 GCA_035553735.1 Pilimelia sp. | reverse complement strand
GCCGCCTCCCGGATGCGGTGCACGAAGCGCAGGCGGCTCTGCCAGCTCCGCTTCCAGCTGCGCGGCCCGGTCCGACTGCTCCGGCCACAGGCAGGCGCGCAACCACCGGGCGTCGTCCGCGTCGGCCACGTCGATCGGATCGGCGTCGACGGCGACCCGGGCGACGACCTCGGGCATCCGCCGCGACGGGACGGGACGGCCACCCACGATCGAGGACGACTGTTGTACGGAGGACGACGGGTCGCCCAGCGACTGGCCGTTGCTGTACGTGATGCGAACCCGATCGACGTGGAGATTGAACGCGGCCGCACATCCCACATCGACCAGCCCCACCGCATCCGCCCCGACTCGGTGCGCCGCCTCGGCAATGGCCGGATACAGCACGCAGTGGCGTCCGGTCTCGGGTGTCCGCACCCGCCGGTGCACGGCGAGGGCCACGACCGAGTCGGTCATCCGCAGCAGCGTGTCGATCGCCGCGCGGGAGGCGGCTCCGCCGTCCCTGGCGGCATAGGCCTCGGCGAGCGCCGGGGCGCGTCCGGCGAGGGCGAGGTCATGCAGCGCGGCGAGGATCACCGTGGGGTGGCGCTTGCGCGCCGGCACCGCCTCGATGGCGCGGAGCGCCTCGTCGGACTCGCTCACGGCGGCGGCGACGCGCTCGTACAGCGGCGACGTGGCCGCGGCCCTCTGGCCGAAGCGCCGGTACGCCTGGGCGAGTGTCCGGGTGCTACCAACCGGCACGACACGTCCCGTGGTCGCGCCCGGTCGTGATCGTCGCGTGTCCCTTGCCGCCATCGGTCACCGCCGCGACGATACCGGCGAGCCGCCGCGCAGCCGCACCGCGACATGGGCGGCGCCCCCCCGGCGCTGACCGGACAGGCATCTTTCGACCCGGTTGGGCGCGCTGCCCGGGTGCCGAAGGGCGCAAACATGTCGAGTCCTTCGGCCCGCCCGCGGGTGCCGTTGATCCGCGTCCGCCGGGGTGCGGATGCCAGATCATTGAGATGGGCATCGGACAGCGCCGACAAGGGGGATCTTGCTGTGGTGACTCAGGTACCCGCGTCGGTGGCCGTCGCGATCGACGCGCTGGTGGAGAACGCCGGGAAGGCACTCGTCGACTACGCGACCTTCACCCAGGAGCATGTCGACCGGATCGTCGGAAAGGCGTCCGTGGCGGCGCTGGACCGGCACGCCGCCCTCGCCGTCCTGGCGGTGGAGGAGACCGGCCGGGGGGTGTTCGAGGACAAGGCGGTGAAGAACATGTTCGCCGCGGAGCACGTCACCCACAGCATGGCGGGCCTCAAGACGGTCGGCGTGATCCGGCGGAACGACATCGACGGCATCGTGGAGATCGCGGACCCGGTCGGCGTCGTCGCCGGCATCACCCCGGTGACCAACCCGACCTCTACGGTGATCTTCAAGGCCCTGCTGGCCCTGAAGACCCGCAACCCGGTCGTGTTCGCCTTCCACCCGTCCGCCCAGCGGTGCAGCGCCGAGGCCGCGCGGGTGGTGCGCGACGCGGCCGTGGCGGCCGGCGCCCCGGAGCACTGCATACAGTGGATCGACGAGCCGTCCGTGGCGGCGACCGGCGCGCTCATGCACCATCCCGGGGTCGCGGTGATCCTGGCGACCGGCGGCAACAGCATGGTGCGCGCCGCGTACTCGGCCGGCAAGCCGGCGCTCGGCGTCGGGGCCGGCAACGTCCCGGCCTACGTGCACCCGACCGCGGACGTCGGCCGGGCGGTCCACGACATCGTGTTGTCGAAGACCTTCGACAACGGCATGATCTGCGCGTCCGAGCAGGCGGTCATCCTCGACGACGCCGTCTATGACGAGGCGCTGGCCGGCTTCCGTCGGCTCCACGCCCACGTCGCGACGGCCGAGGAAAAGGCGTTGCTGGAGCGGTACCTCTTCCCGCCGGAGGGGGAGGGCACCGACTGCGCCGGCCAGAAGATCAACGCCGCGGCGGTGGGGCGCTCGCCGGCGTGGATCGCCGCCCAGGCCGGCTTCACGGTCCCGGAGGCCACCACCCTGATCCTGGTGGAGGTCGGCCAGGTCGGACCGGCGGAGCCGCTGACCCGGGAGAAGCTGTGCCCGGTCCTGGCCCTGCTGCGCGCCCACGGCCAGGAGCAGGGGATCCGGTACGCCGAGCAGATGGTCGAGTTCCACGGGCTCGGACACAGCGCCGTCGTCCACGCCGCGGACGCGGAGGTCGCCGAGGAGTACGGCCGCCGGGTCAAGGCGGTCCGGATCATCTGGAACTCGCCGGCCTCGCAGGGCGGCATCGGCGACATCTACAACGCCTACCTGCCCTCGCTCACGCTGGGCTGCGGCAGCTACGGCCGCAACTCGGTGTCCGACAACGTCTCGGCGGTCAACCTCATCAACATCAAGCGGGTGGCACGGCGCACCAACAACATGCAGTGGTTCAAGATCCCCTCGAAGATCTACTTCGAGGCCGACGCGATCCGTTACCTCGCCGACATGCGGGGCGTCAGCCGCGTCACCATCGTCACCGACGCCACGATGACCCGCCTGGGCTACGTCGACCGGGTCAGCACCGTGCTGCGCAGCCGGCCGCAGCCGGTCACCATCCAGGTCATCGACACGGTGGAGCCGGAGCCGACGATCGACAGCGTGCAGCGCGGCGCGGAGATGATGCGCTCCTTCCGGCCGGACACCATCCTGGCACTGGGCGGCGGCTCGCCCATGGACGCCGCCAAGGTGATGTGGCTGCTGTACGAGCACCCCGGGGTCGAGTTCGCCGACATGAAGGAGAAGTTCTTCGACATCCGCAAGCGGGCCTTCCGGTTCCCGACCCTGGGCGGCCTCGCCAAGCTGGTGTGCGTGCCGACGACCTCCGGCACCGGGGCCGAGGTGACGCCGTTCGCGGTGATCACCGACTCGGCCACCGGCCAGAAGTACCCGCTGGCCGACTACGCGCTGACCCCGAGCGTGGCGATTGTCGACCCGCGGCTGGCCGCCGACCTGCCGGCCGCGATCGCCGCGGACAGCGGCTTCGACGCGCTGACCCACGCCACCGAGGCGTACGTCTCCGTCTACGCCAGCGACTACACCGACGGCCTGGCCCTTCACGCCATCCGGCTGATCTTCGAGAACCTCGAACGGTCGGTGTGCGCCGGGGCGGCGGACCCCGTGGCCCGCGAGAAGATGCACAACGCCGGCACCATCGCCGGGATGTCGTTCGGCAACGCCTTCCTCGGCATCGTGCACGCGATGGCGCACACGCTCGGCGGCACCTTCCACATCGCCCACGGGCGCACCAACGCCGTCCTGCTGCCGCACGTCATCCGCCACAACGGCACGGTGCCCGCCAAGCTGACCGGGTGGCCGAAGTACGAGCGGTACACCGCACCGGAGCGGTTCCAGGACATCGCCCGGACCCTTGGGCTTCCCGCGGCCACCCCGGAGGAGGGGGTGGAGTCCTACGCCGCCGCGGTCGAGCGGCTGCGCGACGCCGTGGGCATTCCGGCATCGTTCCAGGCGGCGGGGGTGGACGAGCGCGCGTTCCTGGAGGCACTGCCCCAGCAGGCCATGAACGCCTACCTCGACCAGTGCGCGCCCGCCAACCCGAGGATGCCGATGCTGGACGAGATGCAGGAGCTGATGCGCCACGCCTACTACGGAACCCGGGCGGTGCCGTCGCCGGAGCCCGGCGGCGCGTGACCCTGGGCGGTCCGCGGCCCGGTCGGGGTTTTCACCCCGGCCGGGCCGGCTCAGCCGCGTTCACCCCGACCGGGCCGGCTCCGCAAGGGTGCGCCCCGGGGCGGGCGAGCCGCCGTGCTCGCCCGCCCCGGCGGCGTCGCCGTGCGGTCAGCCGATCCCGCCGCGCTCGGCGGTCAGCTTGCCGAGCAGCTGGTGTGCGCGCTCGGCCCGCCGGGCGTCCTCCCGGCGGATCTCCTCGATGAACGCCGCAACCTCCTCGTGGCCCTGCGCGTCGGCGGCGTACTTCGCGTACACCTGCGCGCCCTTGAGCGCGTGGTACTGGATGCTGACCAGGTCGTAGACGATGTCGTCGGCGGGCGTGTGCGACTCGGCCATGGACTACTCCTCGTGCGTCTCGGGCGGGATGGCGACCGGGTACCCCCGACAGGCGGGGCGAAACCCGGCACCGACCCGGCGGACCGACCCGGCCAGCCCCGCCGTCAGGCGCGGTAGCGCAGGACCGTGAGGGTGCTGCTGAACAACGCGGGCCGGTCCGCGCCGCCGACCGCGATCCGGCCGTCGGGCTGCCGGGCCACGGCCGTGGCCCGGTCGTCGATCCCACGCCCGCTGTGGTCGGTGACCACGATCCCGTCCCCACCGAACGACCGGTCGGGCCGCCCGTTGGGCCGGAACCGGGCCACCAGCGTGTCGCTCTCCCCGCCGACCTCCACCCGCCCCACGACCACGATTCGCCCGTCCGGGGCGACCACCACGTCGCGGCCCTCGTCACGGCGCTGCGCGTCGCTGCTGTCGTGGGTCACCCGACCCCCGGACCCGAACCGCCGGTCCAGCCGCCCGTCCGGGCGGTAGCGGTGCCGAACGCCGGATCGAGCGATCCGTCGGGCAGGTAACGCATCAGGGCGAAGTAGGCGCCCGGGAAGGTGTGGCCCGGTCGGCCGCGGGTGGCGCCGACCGCCAGGATCTTCCCGTCCGGTTGCACGGCGACGTCGACCACGTCGTTGGCCCGCCGGCCGAACGCGGCCGAGACCTTGCCGCCGATGCCGAAGGTCGGATCCGGGATGCCGGCGGCGGCGCGCGCTGGCGCCGTGGCCGCGGCCGGACCGACCTGCGGCCTGCCCGGGCGCCGGCTCGGCCGCGGCCGGGCGCGCCGCAGCCACGATCAGGGGGCGTACGCCCGCACGGTGTGGCCACGGGTGGTGTAGAGCGCGCCGCCGGCCACCACGACGTGCGCGGTGATCCCAGTGTGCGACCCGACCGACCGGAGCGGCCTGCCGTCGGTCGAGGACAACACCACCAGCGTCCCGTCCGCGGTGACGGTGTAGAGCAGCCTGCCGGCGCGGACCGGGCGCCCCGGGCGGACCAGCGCCCGGCTCCACGCCGGGCGCCCGCTGGCCGCGTCGTGGGCCCGGAGCCGGTCGGCGGTCGCGACGTACACCCGGCGGTGGTCGGCGGCCAGCGGGCCCCCGGCGTGCCGGGTCGACCACAGCACCGCGCCGGTGCCGGCGTGCACGGCGCGCAGTCCCGCGCGGTCCGACAGGTAGAACCGGTCGCCGGCCGGGCTCGCCGCGTGCGCCGTGAGGCGGCGGCCCGTGCGCCACAGGGTGGCGCCGGTGCGGATGGACACCGCGAGTGACGCCGGCCGGTCGGTGCGGGCCAGCAGCACCCGGCCGCGGGCCGAAACGGGACCGGCGAGGACCGCGTTGGTCCGGCTCCACAGCCGCGCCCCGTCGGTGACCCGGTAGGCCTCCACGCCGTACTCCGCGTCGTCGCAGACGCCGCAGTAGCCGGACACCACCACGACCCCGGCGTCGGCCACGAAGGTCCGGGTGGACCAGCTGGACAGCGCGTCCCACCGCGGGGCGCCGGTCCGCGCGTCGAGCGCGATGACGTTCGAGCTGTAGTTGCTGTTCGAGAAGCAGTTCACGTCCGTGACGAGGACGCGGTCCCCGACCACCGCCAGGCCGGTGGCCTCCAGGTGGCCCGCGGTGTGCCGCCACAGCCGGGTGCCGGTACGCGCGTCGTAGGCGCCGACGCCGCCGCCGTCGAGGACGAACACCCGGCCCGCCACCACCAGCGGAGCCACGGAGCCGGGTGCGCAGCCCTCGGTGCCCGGGTCCGCGGTGGCCGCCCAGCGCAGCCTCGCCCGGCCGAGTGCACCGGCGGTGAGCCGCGACTCGTGCGGGTTGTATCCGGTGTTGCCCGGCCCGTAGCCGTCCTGCGCCCAGCGCGGTGCCGCGCCGCCCGCCCGGGCGGGCGGCGGCCCGGCCACCCCCGTGACCAGCAGCACCGCCGCCAGCGCGGCACCGGTGCCGCGCCTGGCCCACCGTCGCGTCCGTGACATGTCGCGCCCCCGTCGTATCCCGTACCCCGCGGTCGATCGTCGCACCGACGCGACGCCTCCCGCGGCGCAACCGGGCAGATCGCGTCGGCGGTTCCGCGACGGCTCCCCGACCGACCACGATGGACGTCGATCACCGCGCCCCGCGCCACCGGGCCTGGTGCGGGCCCCGTCCGGCGGTGCGGCGGCCACGGGGCCCGTGCCTGCGACGAAGGATGTACTGCTGTCGGGCCGTCGGTCGTAGTTCACTGTATGGGCCGCCACCGCTTCCCGGTCGGCACGAAGCGGCCCGGCGGCGCCTGCTGGGGTGGGGACGGCCAGCGCGATGAGCCGGGTTCAGTGCCGCACGACGCCGTACCAGTCCCTCCATTCGGCCGCCCGTCGGGAACGCCCACCATGACGCCGCACAGACAACCGAGGATGCCGTCACTGGCGATCGACGGGACGGGGAATGGCTGTTCGGATACAGGTGCTCGGACAGGTCCGGGCGTGGCGTGACGGTGAGTCGGTCGACTTGGGTTCCGCCGGGCAGCGAGCCGTCCTCGGGCTGCTCGCACTCGCCGACGGCAAACCGGTGACGCGCGGCATGCTCGTTCACGCGCTCTGGGGTGACCACCCGCCACCGACCGCCGTCAACATCCTGCAGACCCGGGTGAAGCACCTGCGTCGGGTGCTGGAGCCGGACCGGCCCCCGCGCCGCGACAGCGCGCTCATCCCCCGGGTGGGTGACGGGTACCGGCTCTGCGCGCCGCCCGGCGGCGTCGACCTGGCCGAGTTCCGGCGGCTGGTCCGCCTCGCCGGGCAGGACCGGGACGCCAGCCGGCTCGGCGAGGCGCTGCGGTTGTGGCGCGGCGACCCGCTCATCGACGTGCCGGCGCTCCACCGGCACCCGGCGCTGCTGGCGCTCGTCGAGGAGTGGCGCGGGGCGCTCACCCGGTACGCCGACGCGATGCTCGCCGAGGGCCACGCCGACCGGGCGGTGCAGCTGCTGGCGGAGGCGGCCGCGGCCCACCCGCTGGACGAGGCCGTCCAGTCCCGCCTGATCCGCGCCTACCAGGCGGCCGGTCAGCGGGCGCAGGCGTTCGCCACCTACCAGGCGGTCCGGGCGCAGCTGGTACGGGAGCTGGGGGTCGATCCGGGCCCGGAGCTCGCCGCGGCGCACGACGCGCTGCTGCGCGACGACCCGCCGCCGCGCCCCGACGCCGGCCACGGCGCCCCGGCGGCGCCGCAGCCGGCCGTGCCGGCCGAGCTGCCCGCAGACGTCGTCGGTTTCGTGGGCCGGCAGGCCGAGCTGGTGCACCTCGACCGGCTGGCGTTCGCCGACGGCCCGGGTCCGACCACGGCGCTGCGGGTCCTGGCGGTCACCGGAACGCCGGGCGTCGGCAAGACCGCGCTGGCCATCCGGTGGGCGCACCGGGTGCGCGAGCGGTTCCCCGACGGGCAGCTCTACGTCGACCTGCGCGGCCACGACCCGGAGCCGCCACTGTCGGCCGCCGACGCCCTGGCGCGTGCGCTGCGCTCGCTGGGACTGCCCGCCGGCGCCACACCGTCGGCGCCCGGAGAGCGGGCCGCCCGCCTGCGCAGCATGCTCGCGGGACGGCGGATGCTGCTGGTGCTGGACAGCGCGGCCTCGGTCGAGCAGGTGCGGCCGCTGCTGCCCGGCACGGGCGACTGCGTCGTGCTGGTCACCAGCCGCGACTCGCTGGCGGGCCTGGTCGCCGGGCACGGGGCGGCCCGGCTCGAGGTGGACCTTCTCCCGCTCCACGACGCCGTCAGCCTGTTCACCCGGCTGCGGGCGCCGGCCGGGGGCAGCGAGCCGGATGCCGCCGCCGCGCTCGCCCTCCGGTGCGCACGGCTGCCGCTGGCCCTGCGCATCGCGGCGGAGCTGGCGCTGGTGCGCGGGAGCGGGCCGCTGGCGGGCCTGGTGGAGGAGCTGTCGGATCCGCATCGGCGCCTGGAGCTGCTGAGCGGCGGCCAGGACGCCCGCACGAGCGTCACCGCGGTGTTCTCCTGGTCCTATGCGCGGCTGCCCGATCCGGCGGCGCGGATGCTGCGGCTGCTGGGCCTGCACCCCGGCCCGGACATCGACAGCTACGCCCTGGCCGCGCTCTGCGGCACGGACCTGGCGGCGGCCCGCCGGGCGATCGACGTCCTCGTCCGGGCGCATCTGGTGCGACGCTGCGGCGACGACCGCTACCAGCTGCACGAGCTGCTGCGCGCCTACGCCGCGCGGCTGGTCCTCGACGACGATGAGGAGAGCCGGCACGCCGCGCTCACCCGGCTGCTGACCTACTACCGGGTGGCCGCCGCGGCCGCGACCGACACGCTGCCCCCCGCCGAGCGGCACCGCGCCGAGCACCCCGCGGAGCGGCACCGGGCGGGCGACCGCGCCGGGCCGTGCGGGTCCGGCCCGGTTCCACCCGCGTGCCTGCTCGGCCAGGACTGGCTCGACCGCGAACGGGCCAACCTGGTGGCCGCCGCGGTCCACGCCAGCCGGTACGGCTGGCCGGAGCACGGCGTGGCTCTCACCCGGGCGCTGCTGCGCTACGTCGAGCGGGGCGGGCGCCTGGAGGAGGCGGCGACCCTCCACATGCGTGCCCTGCGGGCGGGCCGAGTCGTCGGGATGTGCGCCGGGCGACGCGCCTGACGGTCGGCCCCGCGGTGATCCACATCCGGGCCGCCGGCCGACGGGCGTCCAGCGGGCGTCACTGGGCGTCCAACGCCCGTCCAGTGCACTCTCATAACGTTCCGCACAGGCACCACTACGAGGAGGTACGAGCATCGTGCGGAAACTGATCAGGCCACTCGCCGTCGCGGCGCTGGCGGTCGTCGCGGCGACGGTCGGCGTGCAGGCGCCCGCGTCGGCCGACGTCGCCGCCGCCAGCCTGCCCAACTTCCGGGTCGGCATCCAGATGATCGACAACGGGAACCAGATCGGGGACGCGGAGTTCACCCCGTACGCCAACTTCGGCGGCGGCTGCTCGCCGTGGGCCGGCGACACCAACACCTACGACCCCGACGGCGCCCGCATCTTCCTCAGCCCGCCGCCGCGTGGCGGACTGGCCGGTTTGGACTTCCGGATCGGCGCCCAGGCGACCGACAACAACGGCTCCCAGACCGGCGTGCTGCAGTGGTCGCCCTGGGCCAGCGCGGGCGGCGGCGTGAGCCCGTTCGCCTTCGACACCAACGGCACCGACCCGGACCAGTTCCGGGTGTGCCTGGAGGTCCGGCCGCTGCCGGAGGGGGTGGTGCTCACCGACTTCCGCCTCTCCATCAAGCTGGTCGACCACCGCGGGGCGGACCAGGGCGGCGTCCGGCAGTTCACCCCGTGGGCGGTCGACGGCGGCGGCGTGAGCCCGTGGGCGTACGACTCCAACAAGTACGACCCGGACGGGTTCGCCGTGGGCATCGAGGTGTACTGAGCCACCGCCACCGCCACCGCCACCGCCACCGCCGCAGCCGGGGCCGGGTCCGCCAGGACCGGCCCCGGCAGTGCGGTGCGGGTGTTCCCCGAAGCTCGGCCGCGCCGGTGGGGTGTGGGTGTTCCTCGAAGCCCGACCGCGCCGGTGCGGGCCACGGCGCGGGCCGCCGGCACCGTCGGCCGCGCCGGTGCGGTGGCGGGCGCGGTGGCACCGCCGGCCCGCGCTCACACGGTGCCGGCGTGGCGGGGGTGCGGCGCCGCGGACCGGGCGATCAGGTCCGCCAGCCACTCGAAGTCCGCCCGGACCGCTGCGCAGGTGACCCGGACGTGGTCCCCGGGCAGCGGCGCGCTGAGGAACGGCGAGCCCGGCGCCGCCGTCACCCCGTGCACCGCGAGCGTGACCAGCGCGCTGGACTCGTCCGGCACCGCGACCCACAGGTTGATCCCGTCGGCACCGGTGACCGCCACGCCCCGCCGGGTCAGGGCCGCGGTGAGCCGGCGGCGGCGGTCGGCGTACACCTCCCGGGCGCGGGCGACGGCGGCGACCGAGGCCGGGTCGGTGAGCAGGTCCAGCAGTACGGCCTGGAGCAGCCGGCTCGACCAGGCGGGCCCGAGCAGCCGGCGCTGGACCACCCGGTCCACCAGGTCGCGGGCGCCGCCGAGCGCGGCCAGGCGCAGATCCGGCCCGTGCGACTTGGAGAAGCCTCTGATGTGGACCGTCCGGTCCGGCAGGTGCCGGCCGAGGCTGACCGGCGGGGCGGTGGCGATCGCCGAGGCGTGGTCGTCCTCGATGACGCGGACCGCGGGGTGGGCGGCCAGCACGCCGGCCAGCTCCCCCGCGCGCCGGGCGCTCATGCTGTGCCCGCACGGGTTGTGCGCCCGGGGCTGGAGCACCAGCGCGGCCGCCGGGGCGTCGGCCAAAGCCTCGGCGAGCGCCTCGGGCCGTACGCCCTCGTCGTCCACGGCCAGCCCGACGGCGGTCATGCCGGCCTGCTCCAGCAGGTCCAGGATCGGGGGGAAGGTCGGGTTCTCCACGAGCACCCGGTCGCCGAAGCGCAGCAGCACCCCGAAGAGCCGGTCGATGGCGTCCACGGCGCCGTCGACGACGGTGACCGCGTCGGGGTCGAACGGCCAGTCGGCCCGCAGCACCCGCTCCAGGTCGGGCAGCACGGGCACGTCGAAGTAGGACGAAGCGGCGGCGGAGCGGCTCAGCCGGTGCAGGGCCTGGCCGACGTCGGGCAGCAGCTCCGGGTCCGGGGTGCCGGCGGACAGGTCCAGGCGGGCGGGCAGGTCGCGGTGCAGCCGGGAGAAGCGGGCGGGCGCGGCGGGCCGCGGCACTCCGCGCACGGTCGTGCCGCGCCGGCCGCGGGTGTCGATGACGCCGGAGCGCAGCAGGCTCTGCCATGCCTCCGACACCGTGGTGGGGCTGATCCGCAGCGCCCGGGCCAGGGCCCGCACGGTCGGCAGCTGGGTGCCCGGGGGCAGGATCCCCGCGGAGACGAGCCGGGCCACGCCGGTGGCCACGCCGGCGGCCGTACGCTCCCGCACCGCGGCGACGATCTGGGCCTCCACCCGGCCCTCCGGCCCCTCCATGGTTTGTAACATAACAAAGCTGCTCTTGTTTCAGATTGATGGATGCGATTTCATCGTCGCATGCGACGGATCTCACACCTCATCGCGTCCAAGCAGGTCACCGGCGTCTCGGGCCGTACCGGCCCGGTCTGGGACCCGGCCACCGGGCAGCAGCGGGCCGAGGTCGACCTCGCCGGCCCCGAGGAGGTCGACGCGGCGGTCGCCGCGGCCGCCACCGCGTTCCCGGGGTGGCGGGCGACCAGCCTGGCCCGGCGTACGGAGATCTTCTTCGCCGTGCGGGAGCTGCTGCACCGGCGCCGCGACGACCTGGCCGCGGTGGTCTCGGCCGAGCACGGCAAGGTGCCCGCCGACGCGCTGGGCGAGGTGGCCCGCGGCCTGGAGAACGTCGAGTTCGCCTGCGGCGTCGCCGGGCACCTCAAAGGCGGGCACACCGAACGCGCCTCCAGCGGGGTGGCGGTGCACGAGGTCCGCGAGCCGCTCGGCGTGGTCGCCGGCATCACGCCGTTCAACTTCCCGGTCATGGTGCCGCTGTGGATGCTGGCGAACGCGATCGCCTGCGGCAACACGTTCGTGCTCAAGCCCAGCGAGCGGGACCCCTCCGCCCCGCTGCTGCTGGCCGAGCTGTTCGCCGAGGCGGGCCTGCCCGACGGCGTGCTGAACGTGGTGCACGGCGACAAGGTGGCCGTGGACGCGCTGCTGGCGCACCCGGACGTGGCCGCGGTGAGCTTCGTCGGCTCCACCCCGGTCGCCCGGTACGTGTACGAGCGCGGCGCCGCCGCCGGCAAGCGCGTGCAGGCCCTCGGCGGGGCCAAGAACCACATGGTGGTGCTGCCCGACGCCGACGTGGCCGCTGCCGCGGACGCCGCCGTCTCCGCGGCCTACGGCTCGGCGGGGGAGCGGTGCATGGCGGTCTCCGTGCTGGTCCCGGTGGGGGACATCGCCGAGCCGCTGGTGGCGGCGGTGGCGCAGCGGCTGGCGGCGCTGCGCATCGGCCCGGGCACGGACCCGTCGGCCGAGATGGGGCCGCTGGTCACCCGGGAGCACCGGGACCGGGTCGCCGGCTACGTCGAGTCGGCGCGGGCGCAGGGTGCCACGGTGGTGGTGGACGGCCGGCGGCGGCGCTTCGAGGGCGACGGGTTCTTCCTCGGCGCGAGCCTGCTCGACCACGTCACCCCGGACATGGAGGCCTACCGCGACGAGATCTTCGGCCCGGTGCTCAGCGTGGTCCGCGCGGACAGCTACGACGACGCCGTGGCGCTGGTCAACGGCAACCCGTACGGCAACGGCGTGGCGGTCTTCACCCGTGACGGCGGCGCCGCGCACCGGTTCGCCCAGGACGTGACCGTCGGCATGGTGGGGGTGAACGTGCCGATCCCCGTGCCGGTGGGCTACTACTCCTTCGGCGGCTGGAAGCAGTCGCTGTTCGGCGACTCGCACCTGTACGGCCCGCAGGGGGTGCACTTCTACACCCGGACGAAGGTCGTCACCACCCGCTGGCCGGACCCGGCGACCAGCCGGGTCGACCTCGGCTTCCCGGCGCACCGGTGAAGGGCGCCGAGATGACCTCCGACGCCGCGCGGGTCGTCGCCGACGACCGCGACCACGTCTTCCACTCCTGGTCGGCCCAGGGCGCGATCAGCCCGCTGCCGGTCGCCGGGGCGGCGGGGAGCTGGTTCTGGGACTACGCCGGCAACCGCTACCTGGACTTCGCCTCCCAGCTCATCTTCGCCAACCTGGGGCACGCCCACCCACGGCTGGTCGCGGCGATCCGGGAGCAGGCCGAGCGGCTGTGCACGGTGGCGCCGCAGTTCGCCAACGCGACCCGGGGCGAGCTGGCCCGGCTGATCGTGCAGCGCGCGCCGGCCGGGATGCGGAAGGTCTTCTTCACCAACGGCGGGGCGGAGGCCAACGAGCACGCCGTGCGGATGGCCCGGCTGCACACCGGACGGCACAAGGTGCTCGCCATGTACCGCTCGTACCACGGCGCCACCAACGGGTCGATCACGCTGACCGGGGACCCGCGCCGCTGGGCCAACGAGCCGGGCATGCCGGGCGTGGTGCACTTCCACGGGCCGTACCCGTACCGCTCGCCGTTCCACTCCGCGGACCCGGCGCAGGAGGCCGAGCGCGCGCTGGCGCACCTGGCCGACACGTTCATGCTGGAGGGCCCGCACACGGTGGCGGCGGTGCTGGTCGAGACGATCGTGGGCACCAACGGCGTGCTGGTGCCGCCGGACGGCTACCTGGCCGGCGTGCGGGAGCTGTGTGACCGGCACGGGGCGCTGCTCATCTGCGACGAGGTGATGGTCGGCTTCGGCCGGGTGGGGGAGTGGTTCGCGGTCAACCCGACCGGGGTGCGGCCCGACCTGATCACCTTCGCCAAGGGGGTGAACTCCGGCTACGTGCCGCTCGGCGGGGTGGTCATCTCCGCGGAGGTGGCCGACACCTTCACGGATCGGGTGTACCCGGGCGGGCTGACCTACTCCGGCCACCCGCTGGCCTGCGCGGCCGGCGTGGCCTCCATCCGGGTCATCGAGGACGACGGCATCCTGGAGCGGGTCCGCCGGCTCGGCGACCGGGTGGTCGGCCCGCGCCTGCGCGAGCTGGCCGCGCGGCATCCGTCCGTCGGCGACGTGCGCGGCCGGGGACTCTTCTGGGCCGTCGAGCTGGTCCGGGACCGGGCCACCCGGCAGCCGCTGGTGCCGTTCAACGCCGCCGGTGCCGCCGCCGAGCCGGTGGCCCGGGTGGTGGCCGCGTGCAAGGAGCGCGGGGTGTGGCCGTTCGCCCACATGAACCGCATCCACCTGGCCCCGCCGCTCGTGATCTCGGAAGAGGAGCTGCGCGCCGGCCTGGACGCCGTCGACGCGGCGCTGGACGTCGCCGACAGCTACGTACGGGGGGAATCGCGATGACCAAGGTACGCGCCCGCGGCCTGGGCCTGCCGCTGCCGGGGGAGCCCGGCGCGCACAACGCCATCACGGACGTGCCGGGCGTCGAGGTCGGCTACGTCACCCTGGTCGAGGGGGACGCGGTGCGCACCGGGGTGACGGCCCTGCTGCCCCGCGGCCGGGCCGGCGTGGGCACGCCCTGTACGGCGGGCTGGTACTCGCTCAACGGCAACGGCGAGATGACCGGCACCACCTGGATCTCCGAGACCGGCGCGCTGGACCTGCCGGTGCTGATCACCAACACGCACGCGGTCGGGCCGGTGCACCGCGGCGCCATCGAGTGGGTGGTCGGCCACCGGCCGGACCTGGCGGGCGCCTGGCTGCTGCCGGTGGTGGCCGAGACCTGGGACGGCTACCTCAACGACATCAACGGCGACCACGTCCGCCCGCGGCACGCGGTCGAGGCGATCGACGCGGCGCGGCCCGGACCGGTCGCCGAGGGCGCCGTGGGCGGCGGCACGGGAATGAACTGCTACGGCTTCAAGGCCGGCAGCGGCACGGCCTCCCGTCGGGTCGCGCACGGCCCGGACACCTACACCGTCGGGGCCTTCGTGCAGGCCAACTTCGGCTCCCGCGCCGAGCTGAGGGTGGCCGGGGTGCCGGTGGGCGCGGCGCTGGCCGACGACGACCCGCTCGGCGACCCCGGCTGGCTCGCCGAGGACCTCGCCGGCGCGGTCGCGCCCCCGGGGTCCGGCGCGCCGGTCGCGCCGCCGGGCGCGGGCTCGGTCATCGCGGTGGTGGCCACCGACGCGCCGCTGCTGCCCGGCCAGTGCACCGCCCTGGCCCGCCGGGTGCCGCTGGGCCTGGCCCGCACCGGCACGGCCGGATCCCACTTCTCCGGCGACATCTTCCTGGCCTTCTCCACCGCCGACGCGCCGGGGCTGGCCAGCCGCTTCCCGGTCGGTCCGGCCACCGCGGAGGACTACGGCCACCTGCGCTTCCTGCCCTGGGGCCGGCTCGACCCGTTCTACACGGCGGTGGTGGAGGCGGTCGAGGAGGCCGTCCTCAACGCCCTGGTGGCGGGTCGGGAGATGACCGGCCGGCTCGGCCGCCGCTCGCCGGGGCTGCCCCACGAACGACTCGTGACCCTCCTGCGCCGACGGGGGGCGCTCGCCCCCGACTGAAACCCCTGAACGGAGCTGTCATGGCCGGACCCGACGAGATCCACCCTGTTCCGACGACCACCCTGGCGGGCGGCCAGCCGCCCGACGCCGCCGGCCGTGCCGCGGGCGAGCAGCCGCGGCACCTGCACCGCGGCCTCAAGGTGGTCGGCACCATCCTGATCACCCTGTCGGCGATCACGCCGGCCTCGTCGGTGTTCATCATCATCCCCGGCGTGGTCGGCGGCGCCGGCACGGGCGCGCTCTGGAGTCTGCTGGCCGCCGGCGTGGTCGGCGTCTTCATGGCGTTCGTGTACGCCGAGCTGTCGTCGGCGTACCCGCTGACCGGCGGCGAGTACGCGATCGTGGCGCGTACCGTGGGGCGGCTGCCGGGCTTTCTGGTCCTGGGTCTGATGCTGGTGACGCAGCTGCTCATCCTCGCCGTGATCGGCCTCGGGGTGGGCATCTACCTCGGCGTGCTCTTCCCGGATCTGCACCCGCCGACGGTCGCCGCGATCACCGTGCTGGCCGCGGTGGTGCTGGGGGTGCTCGACATCAAGATCAACGCGGTGGTCACCGGGATCTTCCTGGCCATCGAGATGCTCGCCCTGGTGGTGCTCAGCCTGCTCGGCTTCCTCAACACCGAGCGCTCCGTCTCCGGGCTGCTGTTCGAGCCGGTGGTCGGCGACGGCGCGGGCGGCCTGGCGCCGGCCACCCTGGGCATGATCGGGGCGGCGACCGCGGTGGCGATCTTCGCGTACAACGGGTACGGCTCGGCGGTGTACCTGGGGGAGGAGACCCGTGGTGCCCGGCGCGGCATCGCCGGCGCCATCCTCTGGGCGTTGGGCATCACGGTGGTGGCGGAGCTGGTACCGACGCTGGCGGTGCTGCTCGGCGCGCCCGACCTGGACCGGCTGCTCAGCGCCGGCAACATGATGGAGTACTTCATCACCGAGCGCGGCGGCGCCGGCCTGAACACCGCCATCAGCCTGGGCATCGCGATCGCCATCGTGAACGCGGTCCTGGCGATCCTGCTGCTGTCGGCCCGACTGACCTTCAGCACCGCGCGGGACAACGTGTGGCCCACTCCGGTGAACCGGGCACTGCGGTCGCTGCACCCGCGCTTCGGCACCCCGTGGATCGCCACCATCGTGACCGGGGTCATCGCGGCCGCGGTGTGCTATGTGGACGAGCAGGTGCTGTTCGTGCTCACCGGCACCAGCCTGGTCGTGGTGTACGCCGCGCTGTGCGTGGCCGCCATCGCCGGCCGGCGCAACGGCACGACGGCGCACGGCGCGTACCGGATGCCGCTCTTCCCGCTGCCACCGGTGGTGGGCCTCGCGGCGCTGGGCTACGTGGCCTACCAGAGTGCCCGCGATCCGGAGATCGGCCGCCCCAGCCTGCTGGTGACGCTCGCGGTGATGGCCCTGTCGGCCGTCTACTACGTGGCCGTGGTGCGTCGCCGGGGCCGGTGGGAGCTGCGGGGCGCGGAGACCGCCGACGAGTGAGGCCCGGGGGCCTCCGGGGCGACCGCGCGTGGTGGCGGCGGGCCGACGTACCGCTGGGGCGCCGCCCGCCGCGCCGCCGGCCCGCCCCTTCCCCCGGGCGACGGTCCAGAACACCGTGCAGAAAAGTCTTTGCAGAAGATTCTCTGCATGCCCTATGCTCGGGTCATGGCTGATGACGGCGTACGTCAGATCACCGATCCGGCGGCACTCAAGGCGGTCGCTCACCCGCTGCGCGTGCGGCTGCTCGCCGCGCTGCGCGAGTCCGGGCCCGCCACCGCGACCGAGCTGGCCCGCCGGCTCGGCACCGAGTCCGGCTCCACCAGCTACCACCTGCGGGTGCTGGCCCGGCACGGCTTCGTCGAGGACGCCACCGGCGACCGACCGCCCGGCCGGCACCACCCGCGGGAGCGGCGCTGGCGGGCCGCGCACCTGACCAACGCGTGGAGCAACACCGCGCTGGCGGCCACCAGCGAGGGCCGGGAGGCCGCCGCCCTGATGCGCCGTCGCCAGGTGGAGGTGCTGATCGGGGACGTCGAGCGCTTCGACGCCAACCTCGACCAGCTCGACCCCGCCTGGGTGGAGGCGGCCGGCATCGGCGACCTCGTGGTGAACCTCACCGTGGAGTCGCTCACCGCGCTGTGGGACCGGTTCTACGCGCACCTCGACGCGCTGGTGGCCGCCGACGCCGCGGACCCGTCCGCCCGCCCGGTGTCGGTGGTCGTCGCCGGCTTCCCCCGGGTGTCGCCCCGGTGACCGCCACCGCGGCGACCCGCCGGTACGCGCTGCTGAGCTTCCTCACCTGGCTGCCCGTCGGCCTCTACCTGGCCCCCATGGTGCTGCTCATGCTGGAGCGGGGCCTGAGCATCGCCACGGTCGCCGCCGTGGGCGCGGCGTACTCGGTGACGGTGACCGTGCTGGAGCTGCCGACCGGGGGCCTGGCCGACGTGCTCGGCCGGCGACCGGTCCTGGTCGCCTCCGCGCTGGCCAGCGCCGCCGGCCTGTTGCTGCTCGGCCTCGCCGACGGCCTGGCGCTGTTCCTCGCCTCCGCGGTCCTGCGCGGCGTCGCCCGCGCGCTGTCCACCGGCCCCGCCGAGGCGTGGTACGTCGACACGCTGCACGGCATCGCCGGCCGGGACGTGGACCTGACCCCCGGCCTGGCCCGCGGCGAGGTGGCGGCCTCGGTGGCGCTGGCGGCCGGCACGCTGGCCGGCGGTCTGCTGCCGCTGGCGCTGGCACCGGGCGCGCTGCCCCTGCCCGCCCTCGCGGTGCCGGTGCTGCTGGCCGCCGCGGTGGAGGTCGCCCGCGTCGCGGTCACCCTCCGCCTGCCCGAGCCGCCGCACCGTCGCGCCGGACTGGCGAAGGTTCTTCGTAACGTGCGCACCACGGTCACCGGCGGGCTGCGGCTGGCCGCGACCGACGCCGTCCTCGCCCGGGTGCTGCTGGCCGCCGGCGGGGCCGGCGTCGCACTGGCCGCGATCGAGCTGCTCACCCCCGCCTGGCTGGGCGAGCTGACCGGCACCGGGGAGGCCGGCGCGCTGGCGTACGCGGTCGTCGCCGCGCTGGGCTTCGCGGCGGACGCGGCCGGCGGCGCGCTCGGCCCGGCGGCGGTGCGCCGGTGCGGCACCCCGGCCCGGGCCGCGGCGCTCGGCACGATCGTCGCCGCGGCGGCCCTGGGTGCGCTGGCCGGCTCGGCCACGATGCGGGGACCGGCGGCCGTGGTGCTCGCCGGCCTGGCCTACTGCCTGCTCTTCGTCGGCCTGGGCGCCGCCGGCCCGGCGCAGGGGCGGCTGCTGCACGAGCGGACCCACGCGCGGGCGCGGGCCACCGTGGTGTCGGTCCAGTCGCTGGTGCTGCAGCTGGCCGCGGCGCTGGGCGGGGTCACCCTCGGCTGGCTCGCGGCGCGGCGGGGGTTCGCCCCGGCGTTCGGTGTGGGCGCGGCCCTACTGCTCGCCTCGGCCGCGCTGTTCTGGCGCCTGCGGGCCGACCGCCCGGTGGTGGCTCCTCCCGAGCACACCGCCCTGTCCACATCAGAGGAGGGGTCCGGCCCGGACACCGGTCGGGGAGGCCCCTGAGGCAGCGGCCGCGCGGGGCGTCGCCGACGCCGGGCCGTCCCGGCCGCGATCCGGGCGCCCCGCGCGCCGCGGCCTGGGGCGCCGGCCGCCGCGGCGGCCCGGACGGCGACCGGAGCCGGCCGGCGCCGCGGGCCTACGGGGCGCGGCGCGGGCGGGCCGTGAGGGTGCCGGCGCTGAGCCCGTCACTGATGTCGCGGGCCAGGTCCGCCCCGGCCGCGGCGACCCGCGCCAGCGCGGCGCGGAACTCGGCGAGCTGCCGGAAGGCCCGGCCGTACGCCTGCTGCTCGGACAGCGGCAGGACCGGGATCGTGAGCCGCCTGACGTCGATGCGCGACGCGCCGCTGCCGGCCTGCGAGGCCCGACCCGCGACGCGCAGGTTGTCCGTGTGGGACAGCACGCCGGCGACGAACCAGGGGTCGAACCGGTCGGGCTGCACGCGTACCAGCTGGACCCCCGGCCCCAGCGCGGCACCGACCTGCTCCGGGGTGGCCACCCGGGCGGTGATCTCCCGACCGAGCAGCGGGACCAGGATGTCGCCGGCCTGCACGCGCGGCGCGGATGCGCCGTCCGGCGTTCGCACGGCCACACCGGTCGGCGGCCCGCCGGACAGGACGTCGTCGGCGGTCAGCGCGGGCCCGCCGGCGGGCGACGGGCCCGTCGACCGGGGACGGGAGACCGCGCGGTACACGGACACGCTTCCGGAGCGGACGAGGTCGGCCAGGTGGGCGTGCGGTGCGGTGGACGTCCCGGCGGCCCCCGTCTGCCGCACCGCGGGCAGGCCGCGCCGCAGGTCGTCGACGAGCCGGCCGAAGGCGGTGATCCTGGCCAGCGTCTGCCCCGGCTCGGGGGTGCACCCGCCGGCCCGTGGCAGGTAGCGCTGGGGGGTCAGGTCGACCTGGTGGTCCAGCATCTCGACGGCGGGCACCGCCCGGTGGACGCCGGGTCGCTCGGCGTCCCGACCGGCCAGATAGGCCCGCCAGGCGGTGCCCACGACGTCCGGGAGCGGGTCGCCTTCCGGCGGGGCGGTCGCGTCCAGGACGAGCACGCGACCGGCCGGCGGCTGGTCCGGATCCGGCTGCCCGAGCACCCACACGTGCAGGCCGATGCCGGTCGGCGCCATCAGGCCCGCGGGCAGGGCCACGACGGCGCGCAGCGCGCCGCGGCGCACCAGCTCGGCGCGGATGCGGCGCCCGGCCGGGCGCACCGCGGCGGCCGGCGGCATGAGCACGACCGCGGTGCCGCCGGGGCCGAGGTGGGCCAGGGCGTGCTGCACCCAGGCGAGTTCGGGCTCGGTACGCGGCGGCAGGCCGTAGACCCAGCGCGGGTCGTAAACGAGTCGCTCGTGGCCCCAGTCGTGGATACCGAACGGGAAGTTGGCCACCACGACGTCGGCGCGCAGGTCGGGGAATGCGTCGGCGAGCAGGCTGTCGCCCACGCGCAGGTCGGGTGGCGCCGCCCGGTGCCCGGCACGCTGGGCCCGCCGGTGCACGAACCACAGCCGCAGGAGGGCGATCAGCGCGTACTCCGGCCTGATCTCCTGCGCGTGGCACCGCGTCACCGTGCCGTCGCGCAGCGCCCGGTCCGCGGCCATGCGCAGGATCGACCCGGTGCCGCTGGTGAAGTCGAACGTGTGGGCCCCCGCACCGGCGAGCGCCAGCATCACCTCGGCGACGCTGTCCGGTGTGCCGGCGAGCCCGGACAGCGCGTGCGCCGAGGTGACGTAGCGGCCGTGCAGGTACTCGAACGCCGCCTCCGGGTCACGTTCCCGACCGAGCTGGTCGGCCGCGCCCAGCACAGCGGTGAGCTGCGGCGTCCACTGCTGCGGCAGGACGGCACCCACCAGATCGGCCAGGCGGCGGTCGAGGGCGCCGAGCCGGCCGAGTAGAGCCCTCGGGGTGGGCAGGTTCCGGGCGGGCGGCCGATCGTGGCACGTCAGCAGGTACGCCCCGGCGACGCCCAGCGCATCGCCGATGCGCGCCGCGGGTTGATAACTCTCGATGTGCTGCCACGCCCGGTGCTCGGCGCCGACCTGGTGCAGCTTGCCGAGCCGGCGCAGCCACTCCTCGACCGCGCGCGCGTCGAACAGCGGGCTGGTGGGGGTGCCGCCGACCGGGGCCGGAAAGTCGGCGTACCGGCGTCGCCAGTTGCTCACGGCGGCCCTGCCCACGTTGGCCAGGCGGGCGATGCCGCTCGCGGTCAGGGTGGCGTCCCCGATCGCCGCACTCCGGTCAGGTGTCACATGGTGAACCCTAGCATGACGTCGGGACTTGTGTATCGAGTTCACAACGCCTACGGTGGCGGAGCACGAGTTCACGACGGGAGGACAGTCATGGGACGACGGGGGCACAGTACGACGATCGGCAAGTTCGCCAAGGTGCATCACGACCGGCGCGTGTCGGAGATCCGGATGCTCGGCGAGTCGCTGCGCCGCGAGCGGCGCCCGGTGCCGGCCGGGGAGCCGCCGATCACCGGCCCGAGGCCGCCGCGGTCGACCCGCTGACCTGTCCGTGGCGACTCGCTGACCTGTCCGTGGCGAGCCGCCCGGCTGACCGAATGGAGGACCATGAACACCGTTGGCCGCACCCGCCTGGCCGTCCACACTGCCCGCGCTCCCCGCGCCACCATTCCCGCCGGTGCCGTACCTGCGGGCCGGCGCGCAGCGCCTCTGTCGTCCCGGCGATGACCCGGTCGCGCCCGGCGCGTACGCCAGGGTGCGCCTCGACCCGCTCCTGGGCGCGGCGATCGCGGACGCCTACGTCGCCGCGCCGGCCCGCGACGAGCGCGCCTTTCCGGCGTACGCCGCGCTCTGCCGCGAGACGGTGCGGCAGTACCACTTCCTGGTGGGCCGCGTCGAGTTCGGCGGGCTGGGCGTGGCGGTGCGGGTGGTCGACGAGGACCCGTACCCCGACGCCGAGGCGATGGCCGAGGACCTGCGGCACCGCCAGTTGAGGGTGTTCGCCAGCGCAGCCACCGGCAACCCGCATCCGTACCTCAGCGACGGGGAGAACGACATGTTCCGCGCGGTGCACGACGCCTTCGGCCACGCGGCCACCGGCCGCGGCTTCGACCCGCACGGTGAGGAGGCCGCCTGGTGGAAGCACCGCGCGATGTACTCGCCGCTGGCGCGGCGGGCGCTGGCCACGGAGACGCGCGGCCAGAACTGCGCGCTGGTCTTCCATTACCAGGGCGACCGGTTCCCGCGGCAGAAGGCCGTGCTGCTGCCGCGGTCGTTCAGCGACCCCGACTCGGTGTGGGTCGAGGCCGGTCCGGCGCCGAGGCGGGGCCGGTCGCGCCGGGGGCCTCCGCGCTGAGCCGTGCGATCTCCCGCTCCAGGTCCCGCACGGCCGGGTGCTCGGGCCCGTCCGCCCGGGCCCGATCCCGCAGCAGCCCCCGCAGCAGGCGCAGTGCCCGGTCCGTCTCGCCCAGCGGCACGTGGGCGCGGGCGGCCCGCAGGCGGCACTCGAACACCCGAGGGTGGTCCTCACCGTGCCGCCGCGCGAGCTCCTCCCCGGTCCGTCGCCACAACCGGGCCGCCGCCCGGTGTTCGCCGGTGGCGGTCAGCCGCTCGGCCTGTGCCGCGGTCCACGCCACGTCCGCGGCGGGCGGCGCGCCGCTGCCGGCGGACGGC
>DATMJT010000070.1:0-10420 GCA_035553735.1 Pilimelia sp. | reverse complement strand
CCCCGGCGCCGGGGCCAGCGCGATCCGGTCGATGCGCAGCCCGATCGGCGCCTGCGACGCCAGCCGCCCGGCCGCCCAGTCGGGCAGCACCGGCCCGGGGTCCCCGATCTCGATGACCAGCAGCCCGTCGCCGTCCAGCTCCCCGGCCGCCAGGTCGAAGGTGACGGCGGCGCGGGCGCTGCCGGCGCGCAGCCAGCCCTGCGGGCGGGCCAGCACCGCCGCACCGCGCAGCGCGCCCTGCGCGCGCACCAGCACCAGCCGGGGCGGCTCGGCCGTCCCGCGCGGCGGCCGGATCCGGTCCCCCCACCACCGCGCCGCCAGGCCGTCCAGCTGGAGGTCGACGGTCACGCGGACCGGCTCGCCGGTCGGCCGCACCTTGAGCGCCACCGCGCCGAAGTCGCCGTTGACCCGCCCGACGATCCCGGTGCCCCGGGTCACCTGGTCCACCACGCACACCAGCCGCGGCTGGCCCCCGGTCACCGTCACCGGCACGCCCAGGTGCACGGCCGGGGCGTCGAAGTCGGTGGCGAACCAGGCCCCGACCGCCATCAGCGGGCCCCCGCCGCGGCCGGCACCGACGCCAGGTCGGTGCGGGTCAGCATCGGCTCGCGGCGCGACCACATCCGCTCCACGGCGGCGAACAGCGGGTCGGCGTCGCTCTCGATGTGCCGGTACGCCGCGCGCAGGCTGCGCAGCAGGTGGTCGGCGGGCCACACCTCCCACTGCGGCACCATCGGGGTCACCACGTCGGTGCCGCTGCGGTAGAGCCACAGCCACAGGCGGGCCCGGCGTACCTGGTCGGCCGACACGGTGGGCTCCCCGTCGCGCACCGCGGCGACGGTGCGGTCCAGGGCCTTCCAGTAGGTCTCCACATCGTCGACCACGGTGGACAGGCCGCAGGCGCTCCACTCCGACCAGCCGGCCTGGATCACCGGGATGCCGTACGCCGGCAGCTCGTTGCTGACGCTGCCGCGGACCGTCACCCCCAGGTCGGTGACGCTCCACAGGGCGTTCTTGCTCAGCTTGGCGCTCGGCCGGAACACCAGGTGCCGCTGGCCGCGGTAGCGCCGCGCGACGTCGTCGAAGAAGCCGGTCGAGTCGTAGAGCCGCTGGCTCGGGTGGTCCAGGAACAGCCACTGCGCCTCGGTGGCGTCGCGGGCGAACTCCGCGGTGTCGGCGAACCAGTCCGCCAGCGTCGGGAAGACCTCCCGATTGGTGCCCAGCGCGTCGGAGACCGCGTGGTTGAACACCGCCACCACCGGCCGCCCCGGGTCGAAGCCCAGCCGCGTCGCCACGTGGGCGCGCAGCCGCGCCCGCTCGGCGGCGTTGTTCAAATCCACCGAGGCGGTCACCCCGCCGCGCCACCAGCTCGGTCGGCCGAGGTTGACCTTCGCCCGCCAGGCGACCAGCTCCGTGGCGCTGTGCAGCTCGGCCCGGCGCGGCCACACCCGCTGGTCGAAGTAGGCCCCGATCTGCCCGGTGAGCTCCGCCCGGAACGTGCCGGCCCCGGTGTCGGTCTCCGGGAACAGCGCGTACGCCTTGAGGCAGCCGGTCTGCTGGGTGTGGATCACCGGCACCCCGGCGCGGCGGGCGGACTCCACCGCCAGCCCCCACTGGTCGTAGTCCACGTGGCTGGTCACCAGGGCCACGGCCCGACCGGTGTGCAGCAGGCTCTCGTAGAGGCTGGACAGCGTCGCCCCCAGCGCCCGGCGGTGCCGGAAGTCGTCGCGGGTGCGGTGGTCGGCGGGCAGCCGGGGCAGCTTGGCCAGGCGGCAGTACGTCGCCTCGGCGTACCGGTCGAGGGTCTGTGCGTCGAGGGGGTCGCGGCGCGGCAGCGGCGCGCCGGCCACCGTCGGCACCGCCGCCGGGTCGGTGCCCCGCCGGTCCACCAGCTCGTACAGGTCGATCACGTCGCCGGCGCCGTACGCCTGCGCCACCGTGCGCACCGTCGCCACGTCGAAGCCGCTCCACAGCGCCCGGCGCCAGTGCTCCTGGACCCCGGTGACCACCACCAGCCGGGCGGGGCGCAGCCGACGGATCGCGTTGGCGACCGCGAGGTTGCGCAGCGTCACCCGGATGTCCTGGTGGAACGCCTCCACCACGACCAGCGCGTCGTCATCCGGCCTGGGAAGGTTCTTCTCCCAGTAGACCGCCGCCGCGTCCACGAACCACCGCAGCTCCTTGCGGTCCGCCTTGAGCCACACCCTGCATCGGTACCTTTCTCACCGGGTCGGACGTCTTCGGGTCAGACGAGATCCCAGGTCAACGGCGTGCCCTTGGCCGCGTCCCGGCGGAAGGTCCGCCCGAGGACCCGGTCGATGTCGTCCGGGGCCAGGCCGCCCGCCGGCCGGATCGAGCGCACGTTGGCCGGGGTCACCGGGTCGCCGGCCCGCACGTCGGCGACCACGTACAGGGAGCGCCGGAAGCGCAGGCCCTCGCGCTCGGACTCGCTCGGGCCGATCCGGGGCGTGCCCAGCGCCTGCCAGGCCCGCTCGGTCTCGGCGGCCAGCGCCGCCAGCTCCGCCGGCTCCAGGGAGAACGCCGAGTCCACGCCGCCGTCGGCGCGGGCCAGCGTCACGTGCTTCTCCACCAGGCAGGCGCCGAGCGCCACCGCGGCGACCGCGGCGCCGATGCCCAGGGTGTGGTCGGACAACCCGACCGGTACGCCGAACGCCTCGGCCAGCACGGGCAGCCGGCGCAGGTTGCTCTCCCGCGGGGACGCCGGATACGACGCCGTGCAGGCCAGCAGGGTCAGCTGGCGGCAGCCGCCATCCTGTGCGGCCTGCACCGCGGCGGCGATCTCCGCGACCGTCGCCATGCCGGTGGAGATGACCATCGGCTTGCCCGTGCCGGCCACCAGCCGGATCAGCGGCAGGTCCACGATCTCCGAGGAGGCGATCTTGTAGAGCGGCGCGTCCAGCTTCTCCAGCAGCTCCACCGCGGTCGGGTCGAACGGCGTGGAGAAGGCGACCAGGCCGCGCTCCCGGGCCCGCTCGAAGATCGGCTGGTGCCAGTCGTACGGGGTGTGCGCCCGCGCGAAGAGCCGGTAGAGGTGCTCGCCGGACCACAGGTCGTGGCCGTCGGAGACCCGGAACCGGGGGGCGTCGACGTCCACGGTCATGGTGTCCGGGGTGTAGGTCTGCAGCTTCAGCCCCTGGGCTCCCGTGCCGGCCACCGCGTCCACCAGGGCCAGTGCCCGGTCCAGGTCGCCGTTGTGGTTGCCGGAGAGCTCGGCCACGATGAACGGCCGGTGGCCGGCACCGACGGTGTGCCCGGCCACCGGGAACGCGTCAGCGAACACCGTCGCCCCCCGGTGCCGCCTCGGTGCGACCCACCGCGACCGGGGCGCCGCGCTGACCGGCCGGCTCCCCCACGCCGCCGCGCTGACCGGCCGGCTCCCCCACGCCGCCGCGGTCGGCCACCTGACCGGCGCCGCGGCGCTGACCGGCCGCCCGTTCGGCGCCGCCGCGGCGGTCGGCGGCGCACAGCTCCGTCCAGACCACCTCGGTCGGTGCGCCGTCCACCGGGCGCGCGTAGCGGCGCGTCTCGCGGAAGCCGAACCGGCGGTGCAGGGCCAGCACCGGCGCGTTCCGGGCCAGCGTCTCCCCGCCGAGCCGGTCGAGGCCGAGCGTGTCGAAGGCGTGGTCGACCGCCTCGCGCTCCAGCTCCAGCCACGCGGGCAGGAACTCGCCGCGCTCACGCAGCCCGGCCACGTCGAGGTAGAAGCCCCAGGTCGCGGAGCGCCGGACCGGGTCGTGGTCGGCGAACGTGACCACGCCGGCCGGGCGGCCGGCGTACTCGTACACCAGGACGTGCCGGGTCGGGTCCTGCAGCGCCGAGCGCCACCACGCCGCGTGCTCCTCGGCGGAGATGACGTGGGTCGTCAGGCTCGCCCGCCGGACCTCGGGGTGGTTGCGCCAGAGCAGCACGGTGTCGCGGTCCTCCGGCAGTGCCGCACGCAGCACGTCAGAACCCTTCGCTTCGGTGACGGAGTGCGTCACGCTACCGCCGCCACATGGTCGGGCCGGTGGTCGCCAGGAGAACACCGGGAGAAGCCGAAGTGACCGACGAGGGCCACAGCCGGGCACGTCGTCCCGCGCCATCTCGTGACACCGGCCTTGACACGGGAGCCGCGGGATGGGAGACGTGACGGGTCACATCACTCCCATCCGGAAACGGAGGCGCAACGCACGATGAACTTCGTCTTTGCCGTCATCATCGGCCTCGTCGTCGGCGCGGTGGTCGGCCTGGTGCTGCGTCAGCGCAACTCCAGGGCCATGCTGGTCGGCCCGGTCGCCGGCGTCGTCGGCAGCGTGGTCGCATCGGTCCTGGCCACGATCCTCGGTGACCCCGGGTACGGCTGGAAGGAGGCGACCCTGCAGGTCGTCCTGGCCGCCGGGGCCGCCGCGGCCGCGGTGTACCTGGTGCCCGGCGCCGCGGGCAGCCGCGGTACGGCGGGCGCCGCCGACTGACCACGCGGCGGTGGGCCCGTCCCCGGCGGGCCCACCGCCCACCGGCCGGCTCAGGCGAGATCGGCCGCGGCGACCGCGGGCACCGTGGTGGCGCGGCCGCTGCGCGCGGCGGCCAGCGGCCCGCCCCGGCGCAGCAGCGCGTCGATGGACTCCGCCGGCCCCGGCCGCCCGAACAGCCAGCCCTGGCCGGTGTCGCACCCGAGCATGCGCAGCAGGTCCGCCTGGGCGGGGGTCTCCACGCCCTCGGCCGTGACACCCAGCCCCAGGGCGTGCGCCAGCCCCACGACGGAGGCGACGATCGTGTGGCTGGCGGCCCCGGAACTCGGGCAGTCGAGGCCGTCGACGAGGGCACCGGCGATCTTCAGCTCGTGGACCGGCAGGCGCGCGAGGTACGCCAAGTTCGAGTAGCCGGTGCCGAAGTCGTCGATCGCCAGGCGTACGCCGGTCTCGGCCAGCGCGCGCAGCGCGTCCACCGGACCCTGCTCGTGGCCGAGGACGGCGCTCTCGGTCAGCTCCAGCTGCAGCCGGCCCGGCTCCAGGCCGGTCTCGGCCAGCACGGCGACCACGTCCTCGACCAGGCGTGCGTCGTGCGCCTGGGCGCTGGCCAGGTTGACGCTGACCGGCGGCGCGCAGCCGTGCCGCGCGCGCCAGCGCCCGGCCTGCCGGCACGCCTCGGTGAGCACCCACCGGCCCAGGGCGGTGATCAGTCCACTGTCCTCGGCCAGGGTGATGAAGCGGCCGGGCGGGATGCGCCCGAGCCGGGGGTGCTCCCAGCGCACCAGGGCCTCCACCGCCCGCAGCGCGCCGTCGTCCAGGCTGACCAGCGGCTGGTACTCCAGGACGAACTCGCCGCGGTCGAGCGCCGCCGGCAGCGCGGTGGTGAGAGTGTGCCGGGCGATGTCGTCGGCGCACCCGCGGGGGTCGTGCAGTGCCCAGCGCCGCCGACCGGCGGCCTTCGCCCGGTACAGGGCGATGTCCGCGGCCCGCATGACCTCGGCCGGGTCGGCGCCGCAGGCGGCCCGCTCCACCACCCCCACGCTGGCCGAGACCCGCAGGTCGTGCCCGTCCAGCCGGATCGGTGCGCTCAGCGCCGTCAGCATTGCCTGGGCGAGGGCCGCCACCTGGTCCGGCCCGGCCGGGTTGCGCACCAGGACCGCGAACTCGTCGCCGCCCAGCCGGGCCACCGTGCCGGCCTGGCCGACGGACCGCCGCAGCCGCTCGGCGACCGCGACGAGCAGCCGGTCGCCGCAGGAGTGCCCGAGGCTGTCGTTGACCGCCTTGAAGCCGTCCAGGTCGAGCAGGCACACGCCCAGGCGCGCGCCGCGGGCCGCCGCGGCGCAGGCGCGGGCGAGCCGCTCCAGGAACAGCGTCCGGTTGGCCAGGCCGGTGAGGGCGTCGTGGCGCGCCTCGTGCCACAGCCGGGCCTCCAGCCGCCGCTGGTCGGTCACGTCGGCGACCACGGCCACGGCGTAGCGGGCCGCGCCCTGCTCGTCGCGGACCAGGGTCATGGACAGGTCCAGGCGCACCAGGCGGCCGTCGGGCCGCCGGTGCGGCGTCTCCAGCCGGAACTCGTCCCGCTCACCGCACAGCAGCCGCCGGAGGTGGTCGCGGATCCACGGCGCCTCGTTGCGGTCGACCACCTCCGTCACCCGGCGACCGCACAGCCACTCCGCCCGGCGGCCCAGCATCCGGGCCAGCGCCGGGTTCACGTCGACCACCACGCCGGCGGTGTCGACCACGCCGATGCCGACGGCCGCGTTGGCGAACACCGCCCGGAACCGGGCCTCCACCGCCCGGCGGCGGTACTCCGCGGCGCGCAGCGCCGCCAGCGCCGCCGTACTGACCTCCTCCTGCTCGGCCAGCGTGTGGGCGCGCAGCGCCGCGGCGTACCCGTCGGCGAGCCCCGCCTGCAGGCCCACCAGCCGCGCGGCCAGCGTCCGCGGGTCCGGACCCGACGCCAGGTCACCGGCGAGGTCGACGAGCAGCCAGCGGCCGAACAGCTCGATGGTCCGCGCCACCGCCAGGGGGTTGGTGAGGTGCGCCGCCGCCAACGCGGCGCCCACCGACCGGCCGACCTCGGCCGCAGGCGGGTCGGGACCGTGCGCCGGGTCGTCCGCGGCCAGCGCGGCGAGGACCCGGCCGACCAGGTCGCGCAGCAGCGAGGTCAGCTCGACCGGCTCCAGGGGCACGAAGCTGATACCGGTGAGCCCGTGCGCCCACCGGCAGACGAACCGCTCCACACCCGCCGGTGCGGCGCGGTGCGGATCAGTCCCGCCGGCCCACACCCGCGAAACCAAACGACCGCCGCCCGGCTTCCTCGGCCTCATCGGCGCCCTGCCCCTCCGTGCCGTCGGCGCCGCCGGGCCGCCACCGCGGCAGCGGAACGACGCCCGGCTCCACCACGGTGAGCCCGTCGAAGAACCGCACGATCTGGTCCCGGGGCCGGAACGTGATCGGCACCCCGAGGCGGGTGGACAGCTCGGCCAGCCGACCGGCCTCCGCCGGGCGCATGGTGTCGGTCAGGTGTGAGATCGCCAGGTAGCTGCCCGGCGCGACCGCGTCCCGCAGGGTGGCCACCGCCTCGTACGGGTGCTCGTCGTCGGAGAGCAGGTGCAGCACCGCGACCAGCAGCACGGCCACCGGCCGGTCGAGGTCGACCAGCTCCCGCAGCGCCGGGGTGTCGAGGATGCGGCCGGGCTCGCGGAGGTCCCCCCACACCGCGGCGGCGTTGTCGTTGCCGGACAGGATCGCCCGCCCGTGCGAGACCGCCACCCCGTCGATGTCCACGTAGACGACGCGGCACGCCGGGTCCGCCTGCTGCGCCACCTCGTGCACGTTGCCCACGGTGGGGATGCCGGAGCCGATGTCGACGAACTGGCGGATCCCCTGCCCGACCAGGTAGCGCACCGCCCGGCGCAGGAAGGCCCGGTTGTCGAAGGCCACGGCGGGCAGGTCGGGCACCATCGCCACGCCCTGCGCCGCGGCCTGCCGGTCGATCTCGAAGTTGTGCGCCCCGCCCAGCAGGCTGTCATACATCCGCGCCGCGCTCGGCCGACTCAGGTCGACCCCCTCCGGTGCCCAATCCGGACGCTCCACCTGCCACCTCGCACCACGGTCGGTCCCGGACCCGGCGAGCATATCGGCGCCGCGGCGCCGGCCGGAAGCCCTCGCCGTCGCCGTGCTGCCGCCGGCACGCGGCATCATGGTTGCCTCGGCACCTTGTCTGCGGCCCGCCCGCCTGCTGCCGATAGGACAGCGAGAGGTCGGGCAGGGGCCTACGGTGGCGACTGCGGGTGGGGACGCAGGAGGGCGGCGATGGAGGACGTCACGGCGCATGCCGTACGCCTGCTGGTGCAGACGCAGTCGGGCGGCGTGGACGAGGTGCTGCCGCTGTCCGAGGAGCTCTTGCGGGCGCGCACCGGCAACCTCGCCGACGGGCCGGCGCCGTACCATTTCGTCCGCGCTGTCTCATTCTTCGTGCTGAACCAGTTCCGCGAGGCCATCTCCGCGTCCGACCTGATGGTCGCGGCGGCGGACCGGGAGGACAGCCCCGGCTGGCGTGCGTGCGCGCTGTCGCTGCGGGCCGAGCTGCGGCAGCGGCTCGGCGAGGCCGACCTCGCCGAGTTCGACATCGACGCGGTACTGCGCGACCTGGCCGCCGCCGAGGTGGCTCTCGTGGCCGGGGAGCCCGACCCCGTGGTGGCCGGCAACGCGCACACCGGCATCGCCCTCGGCTACCACCAGCTCCGGCTCTACGAGCTGGCCGACCCGCACTACCAGAAGGCCTACGAGGCGAGCATGCTCGCCGCGGAGGACATCGGCAACCCCGCCATGTGGCTGGTGAACCTGGCCCAGCTGCATCTGGAGTGGGCGCTGGAGCTCTACCAGGTGGGCTACGTCAACGACGCCGAGAAGCACATGGCGGAGGCCGAGCGGTACGCGCTGCGCTCCTGCGACGAGGCCACCGGCACGGCGGCCGCCTCCTGGCGGATGTGCGGTGCCCTGTTCGCCGCGTGCGCCCGGGCCGACGGGCCGGACCCGGCGGCCGCGGCCGAGGACATCCTCCGCTGCCTCGCCGACGTGCGTACCGCCGGCGAGTTCGTGGACCGGGTCGGGCTGTGCCAGCCGTTCCTGGCCGTGGCCCTGGAGCGGTCCGGCCGGACGGCGGAGGCCCTGACGGTCCTCGAGCAGGCGATCGCGGAGCTGCCCGCGCAGGGCGAGTGGCTGGCGCTGGCCGCGGCGCGCCGCACCCAGGTGCTGCTGCTGTCGGCGCAGGGGGCCGCGGGTGCCGCGGCGGGCCTGGCCTACGGCGACCTGCTCGCCACGACGATGTGGCGGCAGCGGCAGCAGACCCTGCACACGGCGATGACGATGGTGTCGTACCAGACGCTGCGCAGCGAGCACGAGCGGGTGGCCCGGGCCGCGGAGACCGATCCGCTCACCGGCGTGGCCAACCGGCGGGGCTTCGACCGGATCGTCGCGGCGCTGGCCGAGCAGTCCATCCCGGGCGTCAGCCAGCAGGTGGCGGCCATCCTCATCGACATGGACAAGTTCAAGCTGATCAACGACACGCTCGGGCACGCGGCGGGCGACGAGGCCCTGAGCACCGTAGCCCGGGCGCTGGCCGGCTGCGTGCGCGACGGCGACGTGGTGGCCCGCCTGGGCGGCGACGAGTTCGCCGCCCTGCTGCCCGGCGCGGCGCCCGCCGACGCGGTGCGCATCGCCCAGCGCATGGTGGAGGCCGTGCGGGCCGTGCCCGACTGCCTGGCCACGCTGAGTGTCGGCGTGGCCGGCGGCGCGGCGGCCGCGGTGCGCGACACCCTGGCCCGCGCCGACCAGGCGATGTACGTGGCGAAGCGGGCCGGCGGGGACCGGGTCGCCGCCGGGCCGGCGCCGGACCCGCCCACACCGGCCCGCCTCACGGGCCCGACCTGATCGCGGGTGGCGGGGCCCCGCCGGCGGCCGCGTGACGCACCCGGGCCCGGCAGGTCCGCTGTGCAGGCTGGCCCGGCGACGCCCGCCGGACGCGGGTTCCCGGCCGCCGCCCCCTGCGCGACGCGCTGCCGGCCGGCGGGATGCCGTGGCGGGTCAGCCTGGCGGACCCGGGGGGACGTCCGGGTTGCCGGCCGTCAGCCGCACCGTGAAGCCGGCGTCGTCCCGGTGCATGACCATGTGGCTGCAGGACTGGTGGGCGATCCACAGCCCCAGCCCCCCGGCGGCGCCGTCGCCGGTGGCCGGCAGCAGGCCCGCGAACGGGTCCTTCGGCCCGCTTCCGCCGTCGCGCACCTCCACGACGATGCGGTCAGGTCCGGTCCACACCCGCAGCCGGACCGGCGGGCGCCCGTGGCGCAGCGCATTGGTCACGACCTCGCTGACCGCGACCACGAGGTCCTCCACCTCGTCGGCCGCAAGGTCGCCCCGGTCGGCGTCGTAGACGGCCCGGCGGGCCTGCGCCGGCGTCGGATCGGTCAGCTCGGCCCGCGGCGGGCGCCGCTGGAGCGGGTCGGGCGGCGCGGGTCGCGGCTCGGTGAGGAACGAGAGGGGGTCGGTGTAGGTCGGGTTCGGTACGTGCCGGCCGTCCGGCAAGGCGGTGCGCGGGTGCGTGCGCGCGACGTCGGCCAGCACCGACTCCGGCGTCGTCCGGGTGTCGTAGGCGCACATGCTCCACAGCGGGAACTCGTCGAAGGCGTGGTTGATCGCCGATTCGTACCGCGCCCACCAGTCCCAGGTGACGCCCAGGGCCGGGGCCGGCAGCTCCCCGATGATCCGGATCTGGTGGGCGCCGGTCGCGGCGTCCCTGACCGGCCGGCGACCCGGGCGGCTGGGCCGCGGCGTACCACACCTGTTCGCCGGCCGCGAGACCCTCGCGGAGAAAGTCCCGGGCGTGCGTCGCGAAGACCGCGGGGTCGTCGTACGACAGGCACACGTGGTCGTCCGCGGCCGGATAC
>DATMJT010000069.1:0-5420 GCA_035553735.1 Pilimelia sp. | reverse complement strand
GAAGCGCACCGCGCGGTGCCCCCGCTCGTGGCCCAGGTCCGCGCAGTCCAGCGCCACCAGCTCCCCGACCCGCAGCCCGAGGTCGGCCAGCAGCGCCACGACGGCGCGGGTGCGCGCCGCCGTGGGCCCGGTGGCGGCGGCCGCCGCGGCCAGCAGCGCGTCGACCTCCGAGGGCGACAGGCCCACCGTCGCCGAGTGGTCGCGGTCCAGCCGCGGCCGGTCCGCCCCGGTCACCGGGTTGGTCGGCACGGCGCCCAGCTTGGCCAGGAACGCGTACCAGCTCGACACCGCCGACAGCGCCCGGGCGACCGTGGCCGGGCTGCGGGGGCGCCCGGTGCGCGGGTCGGCGCGCTGCTCCGTCTCCCGCGCGTACTGGTTGACGTGCAGGAACGTGGCGCGCAGCGGGTCGAGGCCCTGCCCGGCGCACCAGGCCAGCCAGGCCCTGACGTCGCGCCGGTACGCCGCCCGGGTGTGCGCCGAGAGCCGGCGGTTGGCCAGCCACGCCTCGACCACGTCGGCGGCGGCCGCGGGCAGCGTCGGGGCGCTACCGGCGGCACGGGCGACCTCCAGCATGGACCGACTGTAGCCGCGCACGCGCCTCGGATCGGGCACCCCCGGCCCCATGGCCCCACGGGGCAACCGGCCCACCGCGGCGGCCCCGTACGGCCGCGGCGTCGGCGGCGCGGGTCGGGCCTGCGCGACCGGGTCACCGACGTGATCCGGCCGCGGCCCCGTACGGTTCGGGCATGACCGTCGCCCGCTCCATCCTGCTGTTCGTCCTGGCCGCGCTGTTCGAGGTCGGCGGGGCGTGGCTGGTCTGGCAGGGCTGGCGGGAGCACCGCGGCCTGTGGTGGATCGCCGCCGGGGTCATCGCACTGGGCGCGTACGGGTTCGTCGCCACGTTCCAGCCGGATCCGAACTTCGGGCGTGTGCTGGCCGCCTACGGTGGCGTGTTCGTCGCCGGCTCCCTCGCCTGGGGCGTCGTGGTGGACAGGTTCCGCCCGGACCGGTGGGACCTCGTCGGCGCGCTGATCTGCCTGGTCGGTGTCGCGGTCATCATGTACGCGCCCCGAGCGTCGGCCTGATCACCTGGCAGCGTCCCCACCGTTCGGCCCAGTGCGCGGGCCCACGCCCGCGGCGCCGTGATCAGGTAGTCGCGTCCACCATGCCGCGGCGCCGGCGACCGGAGTGAGGCGTGGCCGTGCGACTCGCCCCGCCCGCGCTCGTACACCATAACGGTCATTATGGTGTACGGCGTCCCGGGCGCGATGAATCGCACGCGCGTGCGAACCGGCCACATTATTGTATTGTCAGTAATAGTAATCCGATAATGTGCGTGCTACAGGCCCGGTCGCGTTCGTCAACAACGCCGCTGGTGCCGGACGTCATGGCCGAGTCCGCGCGGGCGAGCGGGCTCAACGGCGGAGGACCGGCGGGGGCCGACGCCGCTGTTCTGGACGCACGTCGTCCCGTACGGCGAGGTGAGGGCCTGGCTGTAGTTTCAGCGAAACAGCGACAGTGCTGGTCACACCCGCTTCCGGGCGCGCTGCAGCCGTCCGCGTCGTTTGCTGTCGACCTGCTGGGCTAGGCGTGGGCTTGTTCGACGGCTTCGGGGTAGGCCTGGGTCCTGTGGTGGGTGGCGAGGCTCGGCAGATGCTGGCCACGCTGGGTCGGCTCTCGGGGTTGGCGCGCCTGCGGGGCGGTCCAAGGTCTACCAGTCACGCCCCTCCGGCAGGCCGGTCAGTCCAGGGGTGGATAGGTGCAGCACCTCGTAGCGCTCGGTGGCCATCTCGTCTGGTGCGACAGTGTGTGTCCAAAGGGCGAACCGCATCAGCTGCCAGTGGTGGGGGTCGACGGCCAGGGCGGCGGTGTGGACATCGTCGCGGCGGGCAAGTATCCCAAGCTCCTGGACCTCCCGTTCGATGAGAGCGGCGAGGCCCAGGCCGGTGCCGTCGGGGTCAGAGTCCGCAGGGATTTGGGTGAGGCGACGCGAGGCCGCCAGGGGAGACGCCGATCGGGCGGATCCGGCGTGGCAGGCGACACCGGTCCAGTGATGTACGACCGGGCGCCCGAAGTCGCGGACGATATTCTGGAATCCGGCGCCACCGACGAGGAAGCGGGCCATCGCACCGGTGTCGTTCCACAGGTAGAACGGCGCGTACTGGTTGACTGGCGACCCGTCATGGCCGCGTTCACGGACGAGGTACGCCTTCAGGCCCAGTCCGCCGCGGTCGTCGAGGACGTGGCCGCCGCCGGCCACCCGCTTGCGGATGATCTGCATGTCGTAGTCGGCGGGCAGGGTGATCTCGTATTGCTTGGCGTACATGAACGGCGCTGCCTTTCCTGGTGGCTGACCAGATGCCAAATGGTCAGCGGACTGGCGAACTATTCGGTGTCTGTCACGGCAGCGCGGCGTTCGGCTTCGGTGCCGTCCTCGGCAACCTCTGGATGGCAAGGTGGGTCATGAAGGTGGCGGGAGCGGCCCCGTGCCAGTGCCACTCGGCTGGGCGACGCGGACGCTGTCGACCCGGACGCGCGAAGGGCTTCCAGGGGCGGCGATCTCCTCGATACAGGCCGCGCCGGTGCCCCAGTCGGACGGTGCGGCGGCGGTCGGCGTGCGGATACATACACGGAAGGGGAATGCTCCTCTACTGGTGGGCGGTTGAGGTGTGCGCGGCCAGCAGGCCCAGCACACCGGTGACCGCTTGGTCGAACGGGGCCGCGGAGTCAGCGGCGCGGGCCAACACATAGCCGCCCTGCAGAACTGCGACGACCGTCGCGGCCGTGGCCTGTGGGTCCAGCGCGGCATCCAGCTCGCCGCACTCGGACGCCTCGGTCAAGACCTCGGCGAGACGTTCGCGTAGCCAGGCCAAGGTCTCCTCGACGGGCGCCCGCAGCGTCGGGTCGGCCATGACATCCGGATCCTGGGTGAGGCGTCCGATCGGACAGCCCTTGAGGACCTCCCGCTCGCGGCGCAGATACGCGGTGATCCGTTCCGTAGCGGTACCCGAAGCGGAGAACTGCGCCTCGGCCTTGGCTCGCATCTCCTCGGCCGTGCGGTTGATCGCGGCGAGGGCCAGCTCCGACTTGCCGGCGAAGTGGTGGTACATGCTCCCCTGGCCGGACCCGGCCCGCTGCTGGATGGCCTTGGGGCTGGTGCCGGTGTAACCCCGTTCCCACAGCAGTTCCCGAGTGCTCTCGATGAGACGTTCCACGGTGCTCATGCGGGTATTGTACATACTCGTAGGTACAGAGTTTCTGAAAGGCCTCCGCCCCGGCAGGTCCCGTTGGTCAGTGACTTCACCGCCACGCCGCGGGCCTCCAGGCCGGTGAGCGCCGGCCATCCGGTCGCCGCCCCCCGGAGCGCACCCATGCCGATCTGTCCACGCAGCAGTCCACCGACCCGCTCGTCGGGGATGCCCGGGTCGGCCAGCACCGGCAGGATCATCCCCAGCAACTCCTGCCGGACCTCGCCCGTTGCCCCGCTCGTCCAGCGCCGCATCGGTCTTGACCTTCGCCCGTGACTCCCGGGCCGTCGCTACGCCGCGCTGCTCGCCCCTCAGGGCTGATCGTGCCATCGCCGACCCGCGCGTCCTGCATGGCCAGGACGCGCGGTCGGTCTCAACGATCAGCTGAAGCAACCGGGGCAGTCTCAGTGGAACAGCTTGAGACCGACGACCCCGGCCAGCACGAGCACCAGGGACAGCACCCGCAGCAGGCTGGTCGACTCGCCGAAGAAGAGCATGCCGGCGATGGCCGCACCCGCGATGCCGATGCCCACCCAGACCGCGTAGCCGGTCCCGATCGGAATGGTCCGCAGCGCGTAGCCGAGGCCGACCATGCTCAGCGTCAGCGCGACCACGAAGACCGCCGACGGCAGCGGCCGGGTCAGACCGGCGGACCTGCCGAGCGCGACGGCCCAGACGGCCTCCAGCACACCGGAGATGACGAGAACCAACCACGCCATGGGGACCTGGCCCTTCGACACGGTCGTCTTTGCAGGCCGGGTACGACACGCCCTCGTCCGGGACGCCGCCGGTGCGACGCCGTGTCCCAGGGTAGCCACCCGCCGGCCACGCCACCACGCGGCGGCGCCGTCCCCGGCTTCCGCCTGCCCCGAGCCGGCGCCGCGCGGCGCCGGGCAGGGCGCCCGACGCGCCGGCCCGCTCCGGCGGGCCCGCCGGTCGGCGGCGGCCGGCGCTAGCGCAGCGCGGTGGCGGCCGCCGCCGCGACCGCCGCCGTCAACGCCGCCAGCGCCGTGGACTCCAGGCGCCAGCACTGCCAGTACAACGGCACGTCCAGGTACCGGCCGCCGGCCAGCTCCACGAGCCGCCCGGCGGCGATGTCGGTGCGGGCGGCCTCCTCGGGCACCAGGCCCCAGCCCAGCCCCAGTCGGATCGCCTCGGTGAAACTCGCCGACGCCGGCACGCAGTGCGTCGGCGGGTCGACGTCGCGCCAGGTGAGCGTGCGGGCGAAGCGGTGCTGCAGGGCGTCCTTGCGGTTGAAGCGGATCATGGGCGCGGTGGCGAACGCCGCGGCCGGGTCGCGCCCGGCGAACCACGCCGCGTGGGCGGCGGGCGCGGCGACGGGCAGGTAGCGCATCGCACCGAGCCGTTGCACCCGGCATCCCTGCACGGCCACCCGCTCGGAGGTGACCGCGGCCATCACGGTGCCGTCGCGCAGCAGCGCGGCGGTGTGGCCCTCGTCGTCGGTGTGCAGCTCGAAGACCACGTCGGGCAGGGCGGTCAGCGCCGGCAGGAACCAGCCGGCGAGGGAGTCGGCGTTGACCACGACGGCCACGCGGGTGCGACCGTGGCCGCCCAGCGTGCCGCGCGCGGCGTCGAGGGCCTCCTGCTCCAACAGCGCCACCTGGCCGCCCAGGCGCACCAAAGGCCGTCCGGCGGCCGTGGGCACGCACGGCCGCGCCCGGCGGACGAGCACCTGCCCGACGACCTGCTCCAGCGCCTTGATGCGTTGGCTGACCGCGGACGGGGTGACGTGCAGCGCCCGCGCCGCGGCGTCGAAGCTGCCGTGCGCGATGACCGCCTGGAACGTCGCGAGCTGCGCCGGATCGAGCGCCATAAGCGATCCTAACGGTTGTGAAGAAACTGTAGCTGGAGCTCGGGATCCGGCGTTCCTAGCGTGGAGGACATGGCTTCGGTGCTCGCCGGCTTCGGCTTCTCCCTCGCGCTGATCGTCGCCATCGGGGCGCAGAACGCGTTCGTGCTGCGCCAAGGGCTGCGCGGCGAGCACGTCGTGCCCGTCGTGGCGATCTGCGCGGCCGCCGACGCGGTGCTGATGACGGCCGGCATCGCCGGCCTGGGCGGGGCGCTGACCGGCGCCCCGGCCGTGCTGACGGCGGTGCGGTGGGGCGGCGCCGCGTGCCTGCTCGGGTACGCGGCGCTGGCGGCCCGCCGGGC
>DATMJT010000068.1:0-3920 GCA_035553735.1 Pilimelia sp. | reverse complement strand
GGCTGTCGACCTCGGGCGGCTCGGGCCGCAGCGGGCCCAGCGGACCGGTCTCGCGGCGCAGCAGCAGGCCGAGCTCGCGGGGCAGCTCGACGGTGTCGGGCCGCGGGCCGGCGCCGGATCCATTGACGGCCGGGCCGCGGCCCGACACCGTCGAGCTGCCCCGCGAGCTCGGCCTGCTGCTGCGCCGCGAGACCGGTCCGCTGGGCCCGCTGCGGCCCGAGCCGCCCGAGGTCGACAGCCCCCCGCAGGACCCCGCCGCCGTGGACGCGGCCGGCGCCGGCCAGGCCCTGGAGGCCGTCCGGCAGGTGGAGGCCCTGCTGGAGGTGCTCGCCGCCGAGCCTTCGCCGCTGCTGCGCACCGGCGGGCTGGGGGTGCGGGAGCTGCGTCGGCTGTCCCGCGCCGCCGGCCTGGACGACGCGCTGGCGGCGCTGCTGCTGGAGACGGCGTACGCGGCCCGGCTCGTCGGCGAGGCGGACGCCCCGGCCGGCGCGCGGCCCGACCGCCGGCCGGGCGCCGCCGCCACGCCCGCCACGCTGCTGCCCACCACCGGGTACGACGTGTGGCGGGCCAGCCCGCTGGCCCAGCGCTGGGAGGTCCTGGCCACCGCGTGGCTGTCCCTGCCGAGACGGCCAGCCCTGGCCGGTCAGCGTGACGAGCGGGACCGGCCGATCGGCCCGCTCGGCCCGGAGCTGGAGCGCCCGGCCGCCCCGGCGCACCGCCGTGCCGTGCTGCGCCGCCTCGAGGCGCTGCCGCCGGGCGGCGCGCCCACGCCGGCGGAGGTGCAGGCGCTGCTCGCCTGGCACCACCCGCGCCGGGCCGCCGACCGGGCGGCGGCCACCCGGGAGACGCTGACCGAGGCGGCACACCTGGGGGTCACCGGACGGGGGGCACTCACCGGCTACGGCCGGACGCTGCTGGCCGCGGCGGACGGGTTGATCCGCGACGAGGGCGACCCGCTCGGGGTGGCGGCCGACGACGCCGCGCCCGCCGGCTCGGTCACCGCCCGGGCCCTGGCCGCGCTGCTGCCGCCGCCGGTGGGCCACGTGCTGGTCCAGGCCGACCTCACGGTGGTGGTGCCGGGCCCGCCGGAGCCGGCGCTGGCCGCCGAGCTCGACGCGGTGGCCGAGCGCGAGTCGGCCGGCGGCGCCACCGTGTACCGGCTCACCCCCGACAGCGTGCGCCGCGCCCTCGATGCCGGATACGCCGCCGAGGACCTGCACGGGATGCTGCGGCGCCGGTCCCGCACGCCGCTGCCGCAGGCGCTGGGCTACCTGATCGACGACGCCGCCCGCCGGCACGGCGGCCTGCGCGCCGGGCCGGCGGGGGCCTACCTGCGCAGCGAGGACGAGGCGCTGCTCGCCGAGGTGCTCGCCGACCGCAGGCTGGCGGCCCTGTCCCTGCGTCGGCTGGCGCCGACCGTGCTGGTCACGCCGTACCCGTGCGGGCGGCTGCTGGGCACGCTGCGGGAGGTCGGCTACTCCCCGGTGGCCGAGGACGCGGCCGGCGCGGCCGTCCTGACCCGCCCGCGCGCCGCCCGGGCGCCGGCCCGCGGCTCCGTCCTCGCCCCGGTGGCGGAGCCTCCGCCCGCGGCGGGACTGCCGGCGCCGCGGCTGCTGGGCATCGTGGACCAGCTGCGCCGCGGCGACGCCGCCGCCCGCGCCGCGCGGCGGGCGCCCGCCCCGGTGCGGCTGGCCGGCGGCGGCCGCCCGGACAGCCCGACCGCGGTGCAGGAGCACGGCCAGGCGCTGGCGGTGCTCCAGCAGGCGGTGCGGGACCGGGCCCGGGTGTGGGTGGGCTACGTCGACGCGCACGGGGCCACGGCGTCCCGACTGGTGCGGCCGACGTCCATCGGCGCCGGCTACCTGCGGGCCGAGGACGAGCGCACCGACACGCTGCACACGTTCGCCCTGCACCGGATCACCGCGGCCGTGCTGGACGAGGCGGACTGACCGGCGCGGCCCGGGCGGCGCGGGCGGCGCGGGCGGCGCGCGGCCGTGGCAGACTGGAACGCTTGCGGCGACGCCGACCGGACCGACGCGCGGCACCCCACCAGGCCGGGCGGTGGTGCCCGCGCCCGTGGACCGGCGATCGAGAGGCAGACGACGTGACCGGTGGACCGCTGATCGTCCAGTCCGACAAAACCCTGCTGCTGGAGGTGGACCATCCGGCGGCGCAGGCGTGCCGGCTGGCCATCGCGCCGTTCGCCGAGCTGGAGCGCTCGCCCGAGCACGTGCACACCTACCGGCTCACCCCACTCGGGCTGTGGAACGCCCGCGCCGCCGGGCACGACGCCGAGGGCGTGGTCGACGCGCTGCTGCGCTTCTCCCGCTACCCGGTGCCCAACGCGCTGCTCGTCGACGTCGCCGAGACCATGGACCGGTACGGCCGGCTCCAGTTGGCCAACGACCCGGCGCACGGGCTGGTGCTGCGGGCGCTGGACCGGGCGGTGCTGGTCGAGGTGGCGCGCAGCAAGCGGCTGGCCGGCATGCTCGGCCCGTCGCTGGACGCCGACACCGTGGCGGTGCACCCGTCCGAGCGCGGGCGGCTCAAGCAGGCCCTGCTGAAGCTCGGCTGGCCCGCGGAGGACCTGGCGGGGTACGTGGACGGCGAGGCGCACCCGATCGCGCTGCGCGAGTCGGCCGGGCCGGGCGGCTGGTCGCTGCGCCCCTACCAGCGGGAGGCGGTCGAGCACTTCTGGGCCGGCGGCTCCGGCGTCGTGGTGCTGCCCTGCGGCGCCGGCAAGACCGTCGTCGGGGCCGCGGCCATGGCCCAGGCCCGCGCGACCACGCTGATCCTGGTGACCAACACCGTGGCGGGCCGGCAGTGGCGCCGGGAGCTGCTCGCCCGCACCACGCTGACCGAGGAGGAGATCGGCGAGTACTCCGGCGAGCGCAAGGAGATCCGCCCGGTCACCATCGCGACATACCAGGTGCTCACCACCCGGCGCGGCGGGGCGCTGCGCCACCTGGACCTGTTCGGTGCCCGCGACTGGGGCCTGGTGATCTACGACGAGGTGCACCTGCTCCCGGCGCCGATCTTCCGGTTCACCGCGGACCTGCAGGCCCGCCGCCGGCTGGGCCTGACCGCCACCCTGGTGCGCGAGGACGGCCGGGAGGGCGACGTCTTCTCGCTGATCGGGCCGAAGCGCTACGACGCCCCCTGGAAGGACATCGAGGCGCAGGGCTGGATCGCCCCGGCCGACTGCACCGAGGTGCGGGTGACGCTGACCGACGCGGAGCGGATGGCCTACGCGACGGCGGAGCCGGAGGAGCGCTACCGGATGGCGGCCACCGCGCGCACCAAGCTGCCGGTGGTCCAGGCCCTGGTGCGCCGGCACGCCGGGGCGCAGACGCTGGTCATCGGCGGCTACCTGGAGCAGCTGCGCGAGCTGGGTGCGCACCTGGACGCCCCGGTGGTGGAGGGTTCGACCACCAACCGGCGCCGGGAGGAGCTGTTCGACGCGTTCCGCGCCGGTACGGTGACCACCCTGGTCATCTCCAAGGTGGGCAACTTCTCCATCGACCTGCCGGAGGCGGCGGTGGCCATCCAGGTGTCCGGCACCTTCGGCTCGCGGCAGGAGGAGGCGCAGCGGCTGGGCCGGGTGCTGCGGCCCAAGGCCGACGGCGGGCCGGCGCACTTCTACACCGTGGTGGCCCGGGACACCGTCGACACCGAGTACGCCGCGCACCGGCAGCGGTTCCTGGCCGAGCAGGGGTACGCGTACCGGATCGTCGACGCCGACGACGTGCTGGGCCCACGGCTGCCTACAGTGGACTGACGCCGGCCCGCGGGGGCCGACGCCGGATCGGGAGCGGGGGACGCGATGACGCAGGACGCGCGGACGGGGAGCACGAGGGCGGGGACGGCGGGGGGCGGCAACTCCGCGGGCGGCGCCCCCCGCCGTCCCCGCCCTCGTGCTC